>CALGKV010000069.1 GCA_937930465.1 Methanosuratincolales archaeon
TCAAAGTTGGGCGTGACCCAGGCTGCCATCAGCCATTACCTGAAGTCAAAGCGCGGGGCCAAGATGGCTTCAGAGCTGGAGAGGGTGCCTGAGGTGATGGAAGCCGTTTCTAGGATCTCAGAAGAGCTAATGCGGAAAGAAAGCGAAGACGATCTGCTCTTTGAGGAGTTCTGCAGCCTCTGCAAGATAATCAGGAGGGATGCCTCGCTCTGGGAAAGGATGGATGCGATATTAAGCAACCGGTGAAGAGATCCTCTCCCTGAAGGAGTGCCATCTTCCCCCTTTCTTCTCCACGAATCCTTCCGCCTCCAAATATTTCAAGTATGCAATTGCTTGGTTTATCGGGAGTATCAATCGGTAAGATGCCTGGTCTGAATTTATCCCCTCATATAGCGAGATGACAACTTCCTTGAGCGTCGCCCCGCCTTTGGTCACACGCAGAACTTCCTCTAGCCTTGAAACAAAGTGGCTCTCCAGGGCCTCAATATCCTTTCGCACGAGCGGAGACCTTTCGTGCCCTGGGTACACCTTATTGAAGACTTTAAGCTTCTCCAATGAATTGAACTCGTCTTTGAGGTCCCTCACAGCGGTGCTTCCTTCGATTGCAACATCTCCACAGAAGACCGAATCGCCTACGACCACGCCTACGCTTCCATCCGTATGCCCGGGCAAGTGGATGGCACTCACTGCACCCCCGGCCAGGCTCATTTCTGTGAACGTTTCATAGGAAGCAGACCTTGAAAGGATCGATGCTGCGGAAATCAACTTAAGCCTAGCCTCCCCGAGTATGCCCGGATCAAAACCGCCCTCTACTGCGTGCTCGTATATCTCTTCAAACCACCTTGAAAAATGGCTGCTGTAGTCTGCAAGCATCTCCGAGTCGGCTTCATGAACCATGAGGGTTGCTCCTGTTTCCCTCTGGAGGTACGTGCCAAGGCTGAAGTGATCCAGGTGCCCGTGTGTTAGGAGTATGATATCAAGATCCCATGCCCCTTCCCCCTCCAGAGTTTTCCGTATGAACCTCCTGTTCTCCTCGCTGTCGAGCCCTGAGTCTACGAGGATCTTGAGCTCCCCCTCAACTAGGTATGCGTTAGTGCCCCTGCCCCTCCCGTATTCGATAGGGAAAGGGACCTTAATTTGGGTGATCTTCATTCCAGCCACAAAGGAATTTAGGCTGCAAGGATATTTCTTCTTTTTTCTTTTCTCCTCTTTCGTGATTCGTTCTTGGTGGCAGGGCAAAAAGCCTAAATATAACGGAAAAAAATATAATGCAAAGAAATATATTTTGGGGGGCTTTGTTTTGGGGAATTCTGCAGAACTAGGCGAAGTCGAGGACCGCGTGCTTAAGCTGATGGCTTCAGACTCACAAACCAGGTTTAGCTTCCAAGGTATGAAAAGGGCTTTGAAAGTCCATCAGGAGAGGCTGTCCAGGGGACTGAGCCGCCTCCATTCACAGGGCTATATCTGGAAGGATAAAGACGGGTACCTGATCACCCCTAAGGGGAAGAGGGCAGTAGGGCACTTGGCGTCAGTTCCAAAGAGGATCGTGGTAGGCACCTCCTACATCTCTCCCTTGGTCGACTTGCAACACGTTGAGAGCCAGCTAAAGGGGCGTTGGTTTGGTGGGATGCGCTGGCTTGGTGCCTCCTCAGAAGGCGGCTATAGAAGCCTCAAATGGGTTAGCGAGGATGGCGACATACAGGTTGGACTGAGTGTTGGTCATGATCTGCTGGAGGTCTCGATCGAATCTTTTCCGCCGAATGAGGAAGCTAGGGCGAGGGAAGTTGCTTCTCGCCTCTTTGTTAAGATAGTAAATGCAATATATGGCAGGGACCGGAACCAAGAGAACTGAGTCGCACTTTTCTTCGCCCGGTTGTGACTTGGTTCAGCAATATCTAGTCTATAATATTCCCCTTATTGAAAAATATCCACGTGGTTGTTATGACAACAATTGTTGCAGTCAAGTGTGCAGACGGCGTTGTGCTCGCCTCGGACAGGCGTGCCAGCAAAGGTGGCATGATCGGGTCAAAGTCTGTGAAAAAGATATACCCGATAGATAGCCGGAAGGCGGTGGCGATAGCTGGGCAGCTCTCTGATGCCAATTACTTGGTAAACCTAGTGAAGGCAGAGGCCAAGCTAATCGAGTTCAACCGTGGATTCCCCCTCACAGTCAAGGAGGTTGCAAAACTGCTTTCAAATATGCTCTACTCTGGGATGCGTAACTATGCCCCGTACATCACAGAGCTCCTGGTGGCTGGCGTGGACGAGACCGGTCCGAACGTCTTTGAAGCTGACATAAGCGGCGCGGTGACCGACGAGACGTTCACGTCGTCAGGATCCGGCTCACCGATGGCTTACGGCGTCCTAGAGGCGTCGTACAGGGAAGGGCTCACGGTTAAGGAAGGAGCTGAGATCGCAAAGAGGGCGGTGAGGTCTGCAATGGAACGGGATCCAGGATCCGGAAACGGCGTGCAGATTGTAGTTATCACTAAAAACGGTTTAGAAGTCCTGGACGCAGGGGGTGCTGCATAAATGCTGCCAAGGGGATCTGAGGGTGCTTATATGATGTACACGCCTGACGGCCGGCTGGTCCAGGTCGAGTACGCCGCCGAGGCGGCTAAATACGGGTCTCCTGTTGTTGCTGTGAGGGGCAAGGGATTTGCTGTGATGGTGGCGCGAACGAAGGAGCCTGACCCGCTATTGGATCCTATGGAAAAGATTCACATGGTGGACGAGAACATAGGCATCGCGGGTGCCGGCTTCACAGGGGACATACAGTTGTTGGTAGATCAGGCCAGGGTCGAAGCGCAGCGGCACAGACTTGTCTTCGAGGACCCAATTGACGTGAGGACGCTCGTCAACCAGCTGGGGCAGTTTATGTACCAGTTTACCCGGTATGGCAACGTGAGGCCGCTGGGTGCCTCGCTTATAGTAATCGGGTCGGACAGGGTCGGGAACCATATATTCCAGCTCGACACGCGCGGCCTCATCCTCAGCGGGAAGGCCTTGGCTATTGGAAAGAACAGCGAAGCTGCAATCTCGATGCTGAGGGGCGAGTACAGGGCTGATATCGCTATGAAGGATGCCATCGGATTGGCGGTGAAGGCATTGTCGAGTGCTGAGGACGGGGAGAGCCCAGTAGAGGTCGGCATTGCCAACGGCATCTCGTTCAGGAAGATGTGCCTGAAGGAAGCCCTTGAGCCAGTTGCCTGACGCTTTCTTTTTTTATTCAGTGCCTTGGTCGGGATCTCTTAGCGTGGATGCGGTCATTGAACACGCCCGCAAAAGGTCTTTTAGCTCCTCGGTTTTTTTATTATAGTGGTGCTGATTTTTGATTGACGTCCATGCGCACTTGACCGATCCCGCATTCAGCGATCTCCCTGAGGTTATAGCGAGGGCAAAGGCAGCAGGGGTGCTTGCAGTTGTGACCTCCATAACCGACCCAGCGGATATGCCAAGGGCCAAGGAGATTGTCGAACATCACAGTGGTTTTGTGTACCTTACACTGGGTCTTGATCCTACGTTCCTATCTGAGGAGAAGCTCAGCGAATTTAGAGCGGCGTTGAATGCTGCCCCGATTGTGGGCATCGGGGAGGTGGGGCTGGATCACTTCTATGTCAGGGGTGCCCCCCTTATGGAAACCCAAGAGCGGCATTTCAGGGAGTGCATAAGGGCTGCGATCTCTCTTGGCAAGCCCCTTGTGGTCCATTCGAGAAGCGCTGGGAGGAAGGCTTTGGAGGTGCTCTACTCGGAAGGGGCCGAAAGGGTTCTTATGCATGCATTCGACGGGAAATCGGGGGATGCTTTGGCCGCCGCAAAAAAAGGCTACTTCTTCTCAATCCCAACTTCGGTAGTCCATTCGGATCAGAAGCAGAAGCTGGTCCGGCTGCTTCCGCTCGAGTCGATGATGTTAGAGACCGATTCCCCTGTACTCTCGCCCGTCAGGGGTGAGAGGAATGAGCCTGCGAACCTGGTGCACTCGGCGAGGAAAATAGCTGAAATAAAAAGGATACAGGTAGAGAAGGTCATTGAAACTACTTCTGTAAACGCATCCAGATTCTTTGGCATAGATATGAAATTTACTAGTTCATGGTAATTGATTTTTTCATTTAAAAAAAATTTTTATATGTGCTAATAAAAGTTAAAGTCGGCTATGGGGTAATAATTTATGAAGGCATCTTACGTTATAGGTTTGGTTGTCGTAGCAATTATAGTGATCGCAGGGGCTTACTATTACACGACGACATCGACTCCGCAGCCGCAGCAGTTCAAGGTAGCGGCAATCTACATCTCTCCCTTGGAGGAACCATGGAACCAGGCGCTTCACCAGTCCTTGCTGAAGGCAAAGAATGAGCTTGGGATCGTATACAACTACTCTGAGGATGTTAATGACTCGACAGTTGCTATGGTGATCACCCAGTATGTTTCTGCCGGCTTCAAGATGATCTTCCCGCACAGCTGGAGTTACCGCTCTTTCACCAACGCGAGCGCTGCCCAGTACAGGAGCATTTTCTTCGCGCAGGGATCAGGGACGAACATGAACTACGGCAACAACACGGTCCTATACGATTACTACATCCAGGAAGCGGCATACGTTGCCGGCGCAATCGCGGCCAAGATAACCAACACGAGCAAGATAGGCATTGTCACAGCTTTCC
>CALGKV010000070.1 GCA_937930465.1 Methanosuratincolales archaeon
AGCAATTCGAACCCGTTGCTCTTGTTGGACTTGACTAGACGCTCCATCAGCACCTTCCTCTCGACTCCGGCAACAACTTTCCTCGTCCAGACGACCATGTCTGGGTTCGCGCTTATGCTGTCGATGCCGGCCCTTACCAGCGTCTCTGTGAGATCCGGGTACACGCTCGGACCCTGCCCGCATATGCTCACGGTAACGCCATATGAGTGCGCCACCTTTATCAGATGCGTTATTGCCCTTATGACGGCAGGGTCCCTCTCATCGAAGTACCTGGAGTCTTGTGCCGGAAGTATGGGAGAATCCCTGTCGACCCCCAGTATGAGCTGCGTAAGGTCATTGCTGCCGACGCTAAAGCCATCGCAAAGCCTAGAGAACTCATCAGCCATGAATATTATAGAGGGGATTTCAGCCATAAGCCACACCTTGAAGTCGCGATCCCTGTGCAATCCTTCCTCCTTCATTATCTGTAGGCAGGATTCGACTTCCCAGGTCGTCCTCACGAATGGGAGCATCACCCAGACGTTCTTCAGACCCCACTCATCTCTTACCCGCTTTATTGCCTTGCACTCTAGCCTAAAGGCAGGGGAGTAAACGTCTGAAATGTAGCGGCTGACCCCCCTCCACCCTATCATCGGGTTTGCCTCCTGTGGCTCGAACCTATCGCCGCCCAGTAGCTGCCGATACTCATTGGTCTTGAAGTCGCTGAACCTCACCACTAATGGTCTTGGGTGTATCTCCCTCGCTACTTTTGAAATCCCAGTCGCAAGTTTGTCAACGAATTCCTCGTCCTTCTTTTCCTCTATCAGGTGGAGAGGGTGCTCCCCTATGACATCGGCAATTATGAATTCAACCCGCATAAGCCCTATCCCATCGAATGGCAGATCGCGGTATTTGTCGATCATGCCAGGCTCCCCAAGGTTCATGTATATCTTTGTTGCCGTAGGGTAGTAAGACTCGACGCTTAGAGCTGCCCTAGTGGGAACCACAGGCTTCGTCTCCTCAGGACCAATCAAGTCGCCCTCATAGACAACCCCGTGTGTAGCATCGACTGTTATCACCTGTCCCGTTTTCAGGATCTTTGTCGCTTCTTTAGTCCCTACGATACATGGGATGCCCAACTCCCTGCTGACTATGGCTGCGTGGCACGTCTTGCCTCCGCTGTCAGTGATTATCGCAAGGGCTTTCCGCATGGCAGGGGCCCAGTCCGGGGACGTCATCTCGGTGACCAGAATCTCGCCAGCTTGGAACTCTCGGATGTGCTTAGTGTCCATTATGACGTGCGCCTTTCCCGATACGAGCCCGGGGGAAGCAGGGACGCCCCTCAAGAGGCGCTTGACCCCACTGTCCATCTGGTCCATCTTTTTGGTTTCAGGTGCGGCCTGCGACTTCAAAGACCAAACGGTCTCTGGCCTCGCCTGGACTATGTATAGCCTTTTTTCCCCAGAGTCGAGCGCCCACTCTATATCCATCCCCATGCCATAGTGTTTCTCTATTTCGACCGCGAACTTGGCGAGCTCGAGGACCTGGTTGTCAGAGATGCATGGTTTTTCAACACGCTCTTTCGGAACCGGGATCTCTCTTAGGAAACCCTCGCCACTGTCAGAGGGGGATCGGATTGCCATCATCTCCTTCTTTGAGATGTTCCTTTCGATTATAGTCATAGTTTTCTTGTCGACGACCCATTCATCAGGGCTAACCTTGCCTTGGACTATCATCTCGCCTATCCCCCAGGTCCCCTCAATGAGCACCACCTCGCGGTTCCCGGTAGTTGGATCCAAGGTAAACATAACCCCTGATGATTCACTATTGACCATCTTCTGCACTGCGACGCTAAGGTAAACCTTCATATCGTCGAAACCTTTCTCCTTCCTGTAAGCGATCGCGCGGGGAGTGAATAGTGATGAAAAACATTTTACGACATACTTCAGGAGCGGATCCTTCCCAGAAACGAAAAGGTATGTGTCCTGCTGCCCGGCAAAGCTGGCGCCCGGCAAGTCTTCTGCGGTGGCGCTGCTCCTGACTGCAACCGGAGGATCCTTGACCTTCAGCATTTTCCCTAGCTCCTCGTAAGCCTCAACTATCTCGTCTGCCAGCTCGTTAGGCAATGGGGCAGACTCAATAATAGATCTTATTTCCCTGGACGAAGATTCCAAGGAGTCGCTGTCGGTTATGTCCATCCTGGAGAGGATGTCTTTTATCCTTTCTTTGAGGTTATTCCTGTCTATATGTAGCTTGTACGCCTCAGCCGTTATGGCAAACCCTGGGGGGACAGGGACCCCGAAAGATAGAAGTTCCCCAAGATTTGCGCACTTCCCGCCGACGAGAGGTATGTCATCCTTCTTTAATGAGTTGAAAAAAATTACATACGATGATCTAGAATTAGCCATCGACAGCACCTTAAGTCGATTAGGGGCGCGTATCATTATTAATATTTTTGGTCAGAGTCAAAAGAATTTCAGATTTTTAGGGGGGCATATGCTTGCATGCAAGGCGCACAAAAATTTTGGTTTTTTGACACCATAGTAGTAAATCAATAAAAAACTCAAAGGCAAGTCCATATTAATTAATAGCAATATTTATAGCAATAAAACTTCAATATATTAAGGTACGGCTATGAAACAAATCGATGAGCATGACCGGACGATAATCGAGACCCTGAGGAAGGACGGGAGGATCTCATACAGGAACCTTGCATCCATTGTAGGGATATCTAATGTTGCGGTCAGGGACAGGGTTAGCAAACTGGTGAAGAAAGGCTACATTAAGGGATTTTTCGCGCTTGCAGACTCGAGAATGATAGGAAAGGAAGTCTCAGCGATTTTCGAGGTTGAGGCCAACACGAATGAATTTTCTGAGGTTGTAGAGAAAATATCTGCATTCGAGGAAGTCACCAAGGTATACGAGAAGGTAGGATCGCCCACGATTTTTATTCATGCGAGTTTCAGCAATATAGACGAGATGCAGAATTTTGCGGAGAGCATCTACAAAATGAAAGGTGTGATCAAGGTCGCATCGTCAATGATTTACAAGAGGCACAAATTCGATCCGTCCCTGGACATATGACTACACCCATGCTACCTAATCTCAAAAATAATTAGGGGCTACTTTAATATCTTGAAGTCAGGGAATTCATTCTTGCTCTCTTGCCATTCAATGGAAAGGTTGTCTACCCTTGAGTTGGGCGGTCCGATCCTTAGCTCTGAGATCAGTTCCATCAGCTTGTCCCTATCGCCTTCAGCCAACACCTCAACGCTCCCGTCCTTTTGGTTCTTAACGTACCCTTTGAGTGAAAGAACCCGGGCTATGCGATATGTGTAGTACCTATATCCAACTCCTTGCACAATGCCTGTAACCTTGATCTTGACGCGCGATGCCAAAAAAAACACCTATTGTGTCAAAGTATGACGGAAATGCTATAAAAAACATGCTTAATACAACCCTTTTCAAAGTTGGAAGGGAGGCAAAAGAATACAAATGTAATATTAATATGAATGGGCAGTTAGATGGAAATGAGTTAAAGGATGATCCAGATGTCAATTGAAGAAGGGCAGGAGATACTACTTTACGTAAATGAAAAGAAGAGTTGGATTGTGACCGTAGAAAGCGGCAAGAAATTCCACACGCACAAAGGCATCGTCGATCTGGGAGAGCTGGTTGGCAAAGAGTACGGGACGGAACTCAAGACCACAATGGGTTTACCCATGAAAGCGATGCCAGTAGACTATTTGGATCACCTTGAGAGGGTCTCCAGAAAGACTCAGATCATATATCCCAAGGACATAGCACTCATAACTCTTTTGGCTAACGTGAGACCGGGATCAAGGGTTGTTGAATGCGGGACTGGGAGCGGGTCATTAACAAGCTATTTGGCATCGCATGTCCAGCCCAATGGAATGGTGTACACATATGAAATGAGAGAGGAGTTCCAGACGATCGCTCGAAGGAACCTTGAGAGAATGGGAGTGATAAGGAACGTAGAAATGAAGCTGAAAGACATCAACGGAGGCATAGATGAAAGAGATGTCGATGCTGTTGTATTGGACATGGCAACGCCTTGGCAGGTAGTAGGGCTGGCTCGTGACGCCCTAAGGACGGGGGGCAGGTTGGTGAGTTTCAGCCCGACAATAAACCAAGTCGAGAAGACTGTGGAAGAAATGCGAGGCAAAGGTTTTTTGGCGGTGAAGGCACTAGAATTACTGATGCGGACTTACAAGGTCAAGGCAAACGAGACGAGACCAGACATGATAATGGTGGGCCACACAGGATATATCGTTTCCGGGAGGAAAGGGTGATGGAAAAGGTTCTTACGGGATTGAAAAAAGCAGAGGTAATTGCAGAGGAGATAGAGAATGAGGCAAAGGCAAGAGCTGACGAACTGGTGAGGAGGGCAGAGGAGGAAGCCAAGAAACTGGAGGCGGAGTGCGAGCGCAAGGCGAAGGAGATCGGTGAGGAGATATATTCTAAGAGGGTTTCCGAAGCCAAAAAGATAGCAGAGAAGATCAAAAAGGAGAGCGAGGCCTCTTACGAACAGCTTAGAAAAAGGGCAGAGGAAAAGAAGGGTTCATGCGTTGATGAAGTGGTGGAAGCAGTGCTCAGGGATCTCAACCCATAAGCACTGGGGCTGAAAAAATTGAGCGACCCTGTCTATGCAGTCGTAAAAGCCTCTGCAAGGAAAGGCAGACTCTTGACAAGAGAGCAGTTTTTGGAGCTTTCGCACTCCAAGGACTTGAAGGATTTGGCGAATAAGATCAAAGAGAGGGTGCCTACGCTCGAGGCCGCAGGATTGAGCGCAAAAGCGCTGGAGGGCGCACTTTTCATCGCGTACCTTGCAGAGGTCGATGAATTCATAAAAGCATCAGATAGGATCATGAAACCCCTCAATTACTTCAAGAGGGAGGTCACTGACACAGAAAAAGCTGAAAGTTTGAAGGCTGCTTTTTCTGAAGGACTGCCTGACAAACAGAAAGAGGATTTCTTCGACAGGCTCAAGTCAGAAGGTTTTGATCGGGAGGTTGAGGCCTCTTCAAGAATCTTCATGGAATATAGGATACCTGGCCTAGTAGATGTGGTCTTCGCTAAGCAGAGGATTCTCGATCTTTGCGAGGATGTCGACAAATTGGGCAGGGAGGCAAAGTCTGGGCTGATTGACTTCATAAAAACAAAAGTCGATTACTTTAATTCAATAATTATTATACGAGGCATAAAGAACGGCGTCCCGCCAAGAGCGATTGGCGAATTGCTGATCCATAAGTTGGGGAGCATCTCTGAGGAGAAGCTCATTGATGCTATCAAGCAAGACGATTCAGATAAGGCAGCCGCTTTTCTACTGGGCATGCTGACGTCCAAAGGGACTGGGGCCAGGGATCTTGAAAAGCTATATGAAGAGAAGCTAGGCAGCAACGC
>CALGKV010000071.1 GCA_937930465.1 Methanosuratincolales archaeon
TACGGCATAGACACTCGGAAGCTTACCAAAATGCTGAGGGAAAGGGGCGTAATGAAAGGGGCAATACAAACCCTCAATGATGGGGAGGACCCGGACATAGAAGGGATATTCAACGAGCTCGCAAAGTTCGACATAGAGACAAAGAAACTAGTCCAGGAGGTCTCGACCAAGAGAGCACTTGTGTATGAGGGGGCCGGACCGACCGTTGTCCTGATCGACTGCGGTGTGAAGCTCAACATCGTGAGAAACCTGCTTAGGAGGGGGGTCAGGCTGGTCAGGGTGCCCTTTGACACTAGCCTAGAGGATATCCTCAGCTACGAACCATCCGGCGTCTTCCTGAGCAACGGACCAGGGAACCCCAAGGTCTGCACCGAGACGATCAGGTGTGCAAGGGGTCTGCTGGAGACGGACATACCGGTTATGGGGATCTGCCTGGGTAACCAGATTCTCGCGCTCGCCTCGGGCGGGGACACTTACAAGCTAAAGTACGGGCACAGGGCGCAGAACCAGCCAGTCATAGAGCTCAGGACCGGGAGGGGATACATCACCACGCAGAACCACGGATATGCGGTCGATGAGGGATCGCTGGCTAAGACGCCCTTCGAGGCATGCTTCATCAACGCGAATGACAGGACTGTCGAGGGAATACGCCACCCGGAGAAGGATGTGTTCGCAGTGCAGTGGCACCCGGAGGCGGCGCCCGGGCCTTTCGACACGGAGTTCCTGTTTGACAAGTTCATAGATGCTGCAAGGGGGTACAGGAGTGCCTAAGTTCCCGTGGCTCAAGAAGGTACTGGTACTGGGGAGCGGCGCGATCAAGATCGGGGAGGCCGCGGAGTTCGACTACTCCGGAAGCCAGTGCATCAAGGCCCTGCGCGAGGAGGGCATAGAGACGGTCCTGGTCAACCCCAACATAGCGACAATTCAGACGGATCCGAGGCTTGCCGGAAAGGTCTACCTCCTACCCGTGACTCCGAAGTACGTAGAGATGGTGATCGAGAAAGAGAGACCGGACGGGATACTGCTCGGCTTCGGCGGGCAGACTGCGCTCAACTGCGGGGTCCAGCTCGCCAAGAGGGGGGTCCTTGATAAGTACGGTGTGAGGGTTCTCGGGACCTCGATCGATTCGATAGAGACCACAAGCGATCGCGAAAGGTTCAAGCAGACGATGCTTGGCGCCGGCGTGAATGTGCCAAGGAGCGGCTCCGCGAACTCGATATCGGGCGCGATAGCGCTAGCCAGGGAGATAGGGTACCCGGTCATAGTTAGAGTCGCCTACACGCTGGGCGGAAAGGGCTCTGGCGTCGCTTACGACGAGAAGGACCTCGTCGAGATAGCCGAGCGCGGCCTTGCCCAGAGCATGATCAAGCAGATCCTGGTCGAGGAATACCTCAAGAACTGGAAAGAGGTCGAGTACGAGGTCGTCAGGGACTACGCGGACAACTGCATAACCGTCTGCAACATGGAGAACCTCGACCCGCTCGGGGTCCACACGGGGGATTCGATCGTCGTAGCCCCGTCCCAAACGCTCACTAACCAAGAATACCACATTCTCAGAACTGCCTCGATAAAGGCGATACGGGCGCTCGGGATAATAGGCGAGTGCAACATCCAGTGGGCGCTCGACCCCAAGAGCGATGACTTCAGGGTGATCGAGGTCAACTCGAGGCTGTCCAGGAGCTCTGCGCTCGCAAGCAAGGCGACAGGGTACCCCCTCGCATACATCGCGGCGAAGCTAGCGATAGGGTACAACCTCCCCGAGCTCATGAACAGGGTGACTGGGGTAACCACAGCCTGCTTCGAGCCAGCGCTTGACTACATAATAGTAAAGTACCCCCGGTGGGACTTCCAGAAATTCAAGAATGTCGACCCGCACCTCGGCCCACAGATGAAGTCTGTCGGCGAGGTAATGGCGATAGGCAGGTGCTTCGAGGAGGCACTACAGAAGGCTATCAGGATGCTGGACATCGGCAAGAACGGGCTAGTATGCAACCCAAGCGAGCCGGAGGGCGACCTTCAGCGGGAGCTGGCGAACCCGACGGACCAGAGGCTCTTCTTTGTCGTCAAGGCGCTGAGGGGGGGCATGCCGTTAGGGGAGGTCTACAAGCTCTCGGGAATAGACCCCTGGTTCCTTAGCAAGATCAAGAAGATCATAGATATGGAATGTGAGCTCCGCAAGGCGAAGCTTGAGGCTGGATCGGTTGAGCTAATCAAGGAAGCGAAGAGGCTCGGGTTCTCAGACGTTCAGATCGCAATCTGCACAGGCACAAACGAGGACGAGGTGAGGGCTTTCAGGAAGGCGAACGGCATAGTCCCAGTCGTGAAGCAAATCGACACGATGGCTGCGGAGTGGCCCGCGAAGACAAACTACCTCTACGTCACTTACGGGGGGGAGGAGGACGACATTGATTTCGGGAGCAGGAAAAAGGCAATGGTCCTGGGCGCAGGGGTCTTCAGGATAGGCACGAGCGTCGAGTTCGACTGGTGCGGCGTGAACACAGCTTGGGGGCTGAAGAAGGAGGGGATAGAGGAGACAATAATAATAAACAACAACCCTGAGACGGTCTCAACGGACTACGACATTCCGGACAAGTTGTACTTCGAGGAGCTGACCTTCGAGAGGGTCATGGATATAGAGGAGAAGGAGAGGGTTTACGGAGTCGTGCTGAGCGTCGGCGGGCAGACACCAAACAACCTCGCCCTGAGGCTGTCCAAGGCGGGCATGAGGCTGCTCGGGAGCTCTGCGGAGAGCATCGACATGGCAGAGGACCGGTCCAAGTTCAGCGACCTCCTTGGCAGGTTGGGAATACCGCAGCCCAGGTGGAAGGCGCTGACTAGCATGGAGGAGGCGAAGGAGTTCGCGAGGGAGATCGGGTTCCCTGTGATCGTCAGGCCGAGCTACGTCCTCTCGGGTGCAGGGATGCGGGTCATATACAGCGAGGGGGGGCTCGACGAGCTGCGGTCTGCGATAGCGCTCTCAAAGGAGCACCCGATGGTGATGTCCAAGTTCCTTCAGGCGGCTAGGGAGGTCGATGTCGACGGGGTCTCTGACGGGGAGGGCGTGTACATAGGAGGTGTGCTTGAGCACCTCGAGTCCGCAGGGATACACAGCGGGGATGCGATCATGTGCATACCCCCGAGATCGCTAAGCGAGGATGTGATCAGGAAGGTCAGGGACTATACTGAGAGGATAGCGAGAGGGCTGAAGATAATCGGTCCCTTCAATGTCCAGTATATTGTCAAGGAGGAGGAGGTCTACGTTATCGAGTGTAACCTTAGGGCCTCGAGGACTTTCCCGTTTGTCAGCAAGACGATAGGCGTGAACCTGATGGATGTTGCCTGTGCGGTGATGATGGGCAAGAGAATCCGTGATCTCGGGATCCAGCCTCCGGGCGAGCTTCCCCACTTTGGGGTGAAGGTCCCAGTATTCAGCTTCATGAGGCTGACCG
>CALGKV010000072.1 GCA_937930465.1 Methanosuratincolales archaeon
TGCTGATCCTCTTGGGGAAGCTATACTTGGCGAACCTGTACTCCCCCCTCCTGGCTAACGCTGCCCCCCCAGCTGCGAGCTCAATTGCATAGCCAATCAAGTCCCAGGCTTGCCACCTCTTAACGCGCCCCAAGAATATATCGCCCCTCGAGAGCCAGTCGTATGCCTCTGACCTCTCTTTGGGCGATTGGTACTGGATTGGTATGTTCTCGTTTATCCACTGAAGGGACATCTCGGGGTCCATAGCCGTCCCCTCAAGCGCTAGCTTGGCTTCGAGGGCATTCTTCGAGGAGAACAGCTCTTTCATCACATCAAACGATCCGCGTTCCTGTATCCTAAACTGGAGCCCCCTCACCTCCAGCTCATTGAGCGTCTGCCTGCCAGTTGCAAGCATCTGGAAGTCATTTATAGCCGCCCTCAGGTCCCCGTTGGAGAACTCTGATATGCGCTCGAGTGCGCCGTCTGTTACTGAAACTCCCGCCTTCTTGGCGACTTTCCTCAGGAAGACGACGATGCTCTGACTCCTTATCCTCCTGAACTGGATCATCTCACAGATCTCACGAAGGCCCCTGAACCTGGGATCCCATGGGTCGTTAGCGCCGACGACAACCGGGTGTTTTGCCGCCTTTATGGTAGCGATTATCGAAGATAGCCCTCCCCTGTCCTCCCTGCCCGAGATCCCGTCTATCTCGTCCATGAAGATCAGTTTACCCCTCTTCCCAAAGAGGGATGCTTGTGACGCTGCACCGCCTGCCACCTCTTCAACGAGCTCCTCAGTCCTGAAGTCGCTTGCATTCATCTCGATCAATTCGAGATCAAGCTCTTTGGCAACGAGCTCGACTGAGAGCGTCTTGCCTGTCCCAGGAGGTCCGTAAACCATGGCGCCCTTCTTAACCCCTCCCACGCCTTCGAGCCTCCTCTTGACCCAGCTCAACAGCTGTTCAGCCGAGGCGTAGTTCCCCACGATCTCCATAAGGCTGGTCGGCTTGAACCGCTCCGTCCAAGGCATCCCTTCTAAACCCATGAGCACTGCCCCCCGGGCTTTTCTCAATCTTCGCGGTCTAATTCTGCCACCTTAGCTAGCATCGTGTTTATCTGGATCTCGTCGCTGCCTCCCTGCAGCAGCCTGAACTCCGCTTCCCCAACAGCCTCGATTATCCTCAACTTTGCCTTCTCATCGATGTTGAGCCCGAGGATCTCCCTGTGTATCTGCTTGACAACGTCTAGCCCGGAGAGACCATACTCCACCATAAGTCCTATCACCCTTTCGCGCGCAGACTTGAAATCCCCCCCTAGGGCATTGGCGAGCACATCTTTAATCTCCTTGGGGCTGACCCTGCCGGCGATCCTGTAGATCACGCCTTCATCCACAACCTCAGAGGTGGCAGCAGCAGCCTGTAGGGTGTTTATCACCTTCCTGAGATCCCCGTTGCCGACGTATATGAGCGCGTCAATCCCCTTCTCGGTGATCTCGACATTCTCGAGCTTGCATATGTAGGCTATCCTTTTCCTTACGTCCTCAGGCTTGAGCGGCACGAATCTGAAAAAGGCGCACCTTGACTGTATGGGCTCGATTATCCTGCTGAAGTAGTTGCAGCAGAGTATGAACCTGCAAGTCGCAGTGTACATCTCCATAGTCCTCCTCAGTGCCTGCTGTGCGTCCGCCGTGAGATTGTCGGCCTCATCAAGGACGAGTATCTTGAAAGGCGCCTCTGCCATCCCAACAGTCCTGGCGAAGTCCTTTACAGTAGTCCTGATGACGTCAATCCCTCTCTCATCGCTCGCATTGAGCTCAAGGTAATTCTTCTTGTAGTCCTTTCCGTACAGGTCGCTGGCTAGACACATTGCTGCTGTCGTCTTACCTGTCCCCGGCGTCCCTGCGAAAAGGCAATGGGGCATCGACTTCTCCTTTACGAACCTCTTAAGCCTCTCAACGATATCCGTCTGGTTCACTATGCCGTCCAGAGTCCGCGGCCTATACTTCTCTGTCCACATAACCTCGTGCACTGACAATCCAGTCCCCTCCTGATTCGATCTTAAGGAAATGGTATTTAACCTACTCGGAGTCTAGTCCTCGATAGGTGTTGTGCCTTACTACAGAATTTCCTGATCCATGACCCAGAGAAACCCCATCTAAAAGTTGACCAAGGGATCCTGCCCACCACGTGAGTGCATTAGCAAGCATTTCCGGAAATTTAGTCCCGTGCTTGGCAGGGATCCGTCGGGAGCGATCAAATCCGAAATTTTACCGCAATATTAATATCCCATTTCCTTCCGTCTCTCATCGGCGAAGCCAATATGCGCGTGGCAAGGGACATCCCGGTCACCTCCTTCTATACTTCCCTGGTAGCCGTGGCGACTATTGCTTTCACAATCTATGTTCCTGCGACGAGGGGGTACTTCAACGTCGGCGAGTCTGCGATCTTTCTGGTTGCCCTCCTTGGAGGGGCCAGGATGGGCGCATTCGCTGGGGGCGTCGGCTCGATGCTTGCCGACCTAATCCTTGGGTACTATCTCTTTGCCCCTGCTACGCTAGTGATCAAGGGGCTTGAGGGCTACCTCCTTGGGGTCTTGGTCTCGAGGCGCCCCAGGCTCCGGGAAGGGACGTGGCGGCTTCTTTCAGTCTTAGCTAGCGTTCTCGTCTTCTCACTAGTCCTTACGGTTGGGACATTCTTCTATTCCGGGACAACGGAGGTATCTGTAGGTCTACCTTGGATTGGATCCTTCGGGTTTGTCGTCGAGCTCTCATTCGCATTTTGGGCGCTAATAGGGGGCGCAATTGCCCTTGTTGTAGCGTATGCATCATTCTCGGCACGCCAAGAGACGGGATACGCAACCATTTCTGCACTGGTTTCGGGTTCGGTAATGGTCGTAGGATACTTCATCTACGAACAGCTGTTCCTGGGTTATGCTGCCTTAGCAGAGGTGCCTTTCAACATCGGACAGGTGCTGGTCGGGGTTACCATCGCAATACCCGCTTACGCCTCGCTGAAGGTGATCTCGCGCCGCTCTTCGCAATAATTGATTCTTGGGACATTTTTGTAGATTAAAGGCTGATCCTGTCAGGCAATGGGCGAAAGCTCAAGGAATCCGAAAGGTTAAAGCTTTAAAGTGCGTAGTCTCGTCTGGATAGCGCATGCCTACAGATCCCTCCGAAAGCATCAGGCACTCTCAATTTTTCTATGAGGAGGAGCTAGTGGGCGTCACATTCACCAAAGCCTTCCCTGCCATGTCCGTCGGCGGCATGGATCTAGGTGCCTACGAGGAGGGCAGGGAGGAGCGGCTGCCGATCTGGGTCGCAAAGATCCTCGAGGAGGAGGGCTTCGTCAAGATTTCGGGTGAGGAGTCCCAGTCACTCAAGTCTACAGATCTCTACAAGCTCTGCTGGAAAGAGGAGCGCAACGAGGGGCTCTCGAAGCTTCCGAGCCACTTCTACCCCCGCCTCAGGCGCCTGTTGTCCTCGCTCAATGATGCAATAAAGAACAACCCGACCCACACGCTCCTGAGCGAGCACCGTCAGTCTCTTATGAAAGCACAGGATCTTGTGAACTGCAGGCTGCAGAAGATTCTCCACTTGGCAAGGGAAAGGAACCCGCTAACGCCCTCGCTCGAAATGATGGAGCCAGAAGAGCTTGCCCTTTTCAATTCTATCAGGGAAGACATAGAGGAGTGGCGCAAGAAGATAGTCTCCCCGGAGTGATGGATTTGACTGAAATTGTTGAGATCGCCGATTACCGAGAACGCTTCGTCAGCTTCCTTAAGGAGTTCCAAGACGGAAAGGGCGCATTCAAGTACAGGGACGCGATGGCGAGCATGGCGTCGC
>CALGKV010000073.1 GCA_937930465.1 Methanosuratincolales archaeon
GGGCCGGAGAGAGGCAGGCAGACAGGATGATAAGGCTAGGCGCTACCCTCGTGGAGATGGGTGTCCAGGCTTTGGACGACAAGATCCTTCTGCTCACAAGTAGGGGGCACAGTGTCGAGGATGTGGTCTCGGCGACTAGAACCCTGAGGGATTCTGGGCTGAAGGTGGGGTACCATATGATGCCAGGGCTACCAGGCAGGTGTGTAGATGACGACCTGGAGGATCTGGCAAGGATTTTTGAGGATCCGGATTTCAGGCCAGACTACCTCAAAATTTACCCTACGCTCGTAATCGAAGGAACTGGGCTCTTTGACCTCTGGAAAGGGGGGGAATACAAGGCATTGGGCATTGAGGAGGCGGCCGAGTTGATAAAAAGGGCTTCGGAGCGCTTCCCAGAATGGGTAAGGGTTTCAAGGATCCAGAGGGATGTCCCTGCAGAGATAATTGCTGATGGGGTTAGGGCGAGCAACCTGAGAGAACTTGTGGAAGAAAGGCTCTTCCGGGAGGGTGGCAGGTGCAGGTGCATAAGGTGCCGTGAGATAGGTCTGGCAGAGGCAAAGGGTGTCAAGGTATCTAATCCTGATCCTGAGATAAGGACCATGACATATGAGGCAGGAAGGGGTCTAGAGGAGTTCATCTCGGTTGTTGACAGGAAAAGTGATCTCCTGATCGGATTCCTTAGGCTCAGGTTGCCATCTGAACTGGCACACAGGGAGGAGGTGAAAGGAGCGGCAATCGTCAGGGAGCTCCACGTCTATGGGAAGCAGATACCGGTCGGGAGGAAAGACGAGGCAGGATTCCAGCACCATGGTTGGGGTACGGAGCTTCTAAAGAGGGCTGAGGAGATTGCTTCGGAGAAGCATGACCTAAAGAGAATAGTCGTCCTCCCTGGAGCTGGAGTGAGGGATTACTATCGGAAGAGGGGATATTCGAAGATCAGGTCATCCCCGTACATGGCGAAAGATGTCTAGCCTGAGAGCTGAGGATGGTTTTCCCTGATCGCCGATTTGATCACCTCAGCCTTGCGTAGCACCGAGGGGAGCGATGTCGAGGCATTGGTCCCGCATGTTTGGGCTTTTCCGGAGAGAGCCATATACTCGCCAGCCCAACACTCTGCCGCAGCCTCGGGGCGATATCCGCCACCTCCTACCAGAACGATCCGCCCCCTGCAGACCCTGTGTGAGATCTCGTGCAGAGCTTCGATTACCTTAAGGTACCCATTCTGGGTGAACGAGAGGCAGGCGAGGGGGTCCCCCTTAAGACCGTCAGCCCCGCACTGTACAATCATGAATTCGGGCTTTGTCTTCTCCAGGAAGGGCATTGCGAGCTCGCTGAACAGTGAAACTAAGACATCGTCAGCAGACCCAGGAGGGAGTGGGATGTTGAGCTTGGTGCCTTTGGCTTCTCCAGAGCCCGTCTCCAGGTGGCTACCCGTCCCGGGGAAGAGAGTCTTCCCGTCCTGGTGCACGTCAACATCGATTACACCAGGATCAGAATAGAAGCCGTACATCACCCCATCCCCGTGGTGGGCGTCGAGGTCTACGTAGGCGACTTTACCGAAGAGCTTCCTTAGCCAAGCCAACGCGACTGCGCAATCATTCATTATGCAGAAGCCAGAGGCGTTCCCCCTGCCGGCATGGTGGAGACCGCCGGAGAAGCTAGCAGCATGGGCATATTCGCCGTCAAGGACCGTTTCTACAGCGCGCAATGTGGCACCCATTACGTTCAGGGAGGCCTCATAGCATCCGCGGAATGCAGGCGTGTCGCCCCCGTCAAGCAAGCCGGTGCCAATTTTTGAAAAATGTTTTACGAGGTCGAGGTATCCTGGTTCGTGGAAGAGCTCGGCTTCGGCGCGAGTGGCGCCCCTCGCAGGCTCGATATGCAGATCTTTGAAGTGGCCTGTGAGTCGGTCCCTAGTCATCCTGACCCTAAAGCTCTTGAATGGATGATCATCCCCGAAATCATATTTCAGGACAGAATCATCATAGATGAAGGCGGCAGGACCTGACAATTTGACCAAAAGACTTGTAGTCGCGACTGCTTATTAGCCTAATCATTTTTTTTATGGGAACCTCAATGATCCAAGCGCATATGAGGCGCTTTGGACTGAAATTTTAAGGAAAAATTTTATATTGTCTCCCCATAGAGACTCATAAAGGTCCATTAAATGTCCGAAGAAGTTATTCCAGATGTTTCATCAATAAGCTCAGGCTTCATCGCAGATCTCGTGATCGCCGGCAAGATCGGGAAAAGGATCATAATCCCCGGGGCAGTCCTGAACGCAATAAGGAAGAGCTCAGAGAAGGGCGACCTGATCCCACTAGAGGAGCTTGAGAAGCTGAAGAACTGCGCTGAAAGCGTAGGTGTCAAGATCCAGGTCGAGAAGTGGGAAAGGCTGGGGGAAGATCCTGACGAGTCAGTAATGAGGATCGCGGTCGAAAAGGGCCATACGATCGTGACATCGAATGAAAACCTTGCCAAGACGGCTGAGTCGGTTGGGCTAAGCGTCATAAAGGGGAGGACGCGCATCTCCGGCGAACCGCTTTTCCAGAGGTTCTTCGACAAGGATACGATGTCGGTGCACCTCAAGGAAGGGATTCAGCCAAGGGCGAAGGCAGGTAGGCCTGGCAGTTGGAAGCTTTTAGACATCGGCAAGGAGCCGATGAGCAAGACCGAACTAGAGAAGATAATACAAGACATCCATGAGAGGGCAGAGGCTGGCGAGGGGTTCCTTGAAGTCAAGAGGGAAGGGTCACATATACTGATGGTGAAGGACAGCAGGGTAATAGTCACATTCCCGCCGTTCTCAGACAGGCTCGAGGTAACGATAACCAAGAAGGTAGCTGAGCTCGAGATTGAGGATTACAACCTCCCTGAGAAGCTCCTGAACAGGTTCAAGGGGAGGGCAGAGGGGATACTAATCTCAGGTGCACCCGGCATGGGGAAGACAACTTTCGCCCAAGCACTCGCAAAGTTCTACTTGAGGGAGAACAAAATCATTAAGACAATTGAGTCCCCTCGGGATCTCAGCCTCCCAAAGCTTGCAACAGAGTACTCAAAGACGCACTCTTCCTCGGAGGAGCTGCATGATGTACTACTCCTGAGCAGACCTGACTACACCTTCTTCGACGAGATGAGGGATACTGAGGACTTTAAGATCTTTACTGATCTCAGGCTGGCAGGCGTTGGGATGGTCGGGGTAATACATGCAACTTCCCCGATCGACTCGATCCAGAGATTCATCGGGAGGGTCGAGCTCGGCGTGATACCGTCGGTGATCGACACAGTAATATTCATCAACAACGGAAATGTCGAAAAGGTGTACGACCTCGAGACGAGCGTGAAGATACCGCACGGACTAACCGAGTCGGACCTCACACGCCCCGTTGTCCTCGTTAGGAACTTCCTCGACGGGGAGGTCGAGTACGAACTGTACGTGTTTGGGGAGAGGACTTTTGTCGTTCCGGTGAGACGCCGCGAGGTAAGGGGCACACAATCAATCAAGCCAATAATCAGCCGGATTTTAGGCAAGTACATAGATATGGAAGAGGTGGAAATCGAAACTGAGGGAGGCGAGGTGATTGTGACCGTGCCCCCAGAAAGGATATCGATGGTAGCCAGAAGAACCAAGAAGAAGCTCCAGAAGATCGAGGAAAAGCTGGGCACCAAGATCCTTCTGAAGCCAAGGTACTGAGGTGATGAGCCTTGAGGAGGAGCGCCGTCCTTGAGGCGGTCGAGGGGCTCGTTGGAAGCGAGAACCTGCGCAAGGCGCTTAAGGGAGTCGACATCGTTGGCAGGATTGCAGTGATCAAGATACCTAAGGAGTGGCACGGGATCCGGCACCAAGTTGGTGAGAGGATCCTCGCCAAGATCGGCGTTGACTCGATCTATATGCAGACAGCGCCAGCCAGGCAAGGAGACAGGGTTAGGGGGCTGGAGTGGCTGGCAGGGAAGAGGTCTACGGAGACGGTTTATTCAGAGCACGGCTGCAGATTTTTTGTGGATATAGAAAAAGTCTACTTCTCGCCGAGGCTCTCAAATGAGAGGAGGAGGGTCGCAGACCTTGTGGGACAAGGGGAGACGGTAGTTAACATGTTTGCAGGGGTAGGAACGTTCTCGATTATCATAGCCAAGTCTAAGGGGGCAAAGGTATTCTCGATTGACAACAACCCGAATGCGTTTGAGCTTATGGTCGAGAATGTGGCACAGAACAGGCTGAACGGGAGGGTTATACCCATACTGGCGGACGCCAGGGAGGCGGTCATGGAGCTGGAGAGCTGCGCAGACAGGGTGCTGATGCCCCTGCCGGAGCTTGCCGATGCCTACCTCGGGGACGCAATCAGAATGCTTAGGGGGGAAGGATGGATCCATGTCTACACCCACGAGAAAGGCCTTGGAAAGGATGAGGCTGTGGAGAGGGGAAGGATCAGGATTGTCGAGTCGGCAGGAAAGTTCG
>CALGKV010000074.1 GCA_937930465.1 Methanosuratincolales archaeon
GCTGATCGAGACCAGCAGGGGGGCGCCTGGGTAGTAGTCTGGCAAGCCCCACCACCAGTTCTTCCCCGACGTGGCTAAGAGGTTCTCGGGAAGGACGATCGAAATGCTCAGATATTTCATCAGGGTGTCAGGGTAATGGCCGGTCGCAAGCGTCAGACCGTTCCCAAAAGGTAGGAGCAGGCCAAGGACTATAATGATACGGCTGACCGGCGCAAGCAGGAAAGACAAAAGAGCCCTAGGCGGCCTCGCAGGTATCTTGAGCTGCCCAAAATACCTCTGGACCAAGATCCCCACCACTGCAGCAAGTGCCAGACCGACCGCACCATCAACCAAGAGACCGACTAGTAATGCAAGCCCTGCTGATATGAAGACTGGGAGCCTTTTCCTAGACCCCTTGTCAGAAGGGTTTTTTGCAGCGAATGAGACATCAGAGGCTAGTTTCTCGAGCTTTCCCCTAGTTGAGTTCAGTTCCGATCCCAACTTTTTGCTGATTTCAGCAGCATTCGGAGCTTTCCCATAAAATTTCTTTTTTTCTTCATCAGACAACAGAATAACCTCTTTTGGAAACTAACATATCCATTTATATTTATGCATTGTTTAAAATTTTCATCCAGAATAGGAAATTTTTATTTACACTTGGCACTATATAGGCAAATTTGGGGCGGATCCAGGGGGAATCCAAATTAAAAACTTCCCAAGACCGAAAGTAATAGTGAGCAAGTGCATTGGATTTGATCATTGCAGGTGGAACGCCCAGATCATCTCGAATGACTTTGTAAAGCTCCTTCAGAACCACGTCGAGTTCACGCCCGTGTGCCCCGAGGTAGAGATAGGTCTTGGAGTCCCCAGGAACCCAATAAGGGTTGTCCAAGACGCAGAATCGGGCACCTTGCGTCTCGTCCAGCCCGCAACAGGGAGGGACCTGACGGAGGAGATGCAACGCTTTTGCGAAACCTTTCTGTCGTCCCTGAGCGATGTCGACGGTTTCATACTCAAGGGGAGCTCCCCCTCCTGCGGCTTGAAAAATGTGAAGATCTATGCTGGAACAGGGAGCCCCTACGTGAAGGAGAAAGGGAAAGGCTTCTTCGGGAGCGCAGTTTTGGAGAGGTTCGCCCGCCTGGCTGTGGAGGACGAGGAAAGGCTTTCGAACCCGCTGATCAGGGAGCACTTCTTGACAAAGCTCTTTGCGCTCTCTGCATTCAGGCACGCAAAGGAGGGTGGCAAGGCCGCGGATCTGGTGAAGTTCCACTCAGAAAACAAGTTCCTGCTGATGGCATACAGCCAATCAGCGATGAGGGAGCTCGGGAAGATCGTGGCCAACCAGAAGGGGACAGGGATAGAGAAAGCATTCTCGATCTACCGGGAAGGGCTCGAGAAGGCTCTCCTCCGCCCCCCCAAGAGGGGCAGCGTGGTGAATGTGCTGAGCCACATGATCGGCTACTTCTCGGAGAGGCTCAGCAAGGAGGAGAGGGCATTCTTTACCGAGTCTGTGGAAAACTATAGGAAGGGGATAGTGCCGCTCGCAGTCTGCCTGAATCTGGTAAGGTCTTATGCGATACGGTTCAAGGCGGACTACCTGCTAAACCAGAGCTTCCTTGAGCCATACCCAATGGAGCTGATGGAGAAGCCCACCTATGATGAGGACAGGGACTACTGGCGTTTCTGAACAACAATGCCTCGCCGGGCTATGTTTTGAGGCTACTCTGGCGCAGTGCCCGCTCTATGAAAGGCAAGTAATACCGGCTGCAGCACCTTCCATAGGGGTTTGTGAACTTGCATAGGCCTCCCCCACCAATCCCAGTAGCCTCGATCACCTCATCCACAGTCTTTGCGCCTTTGCTTATCGCACCAATTACATCCTCCTCAGTCACTTGTTTGCAGTAGCAAAGTGGGCGAGGCGGAGATCTTTCCTTGAATGTCACTCGGGCCTTCACATCGGCTTTGGTTAGGCACCTTTCGGGAGAGTAGTAAACAACTGTACAGTCAGGGCTCTCGCAGATGTAATAACGGCTATCACTTATTGGCCAAGCCGACTCCTTTGCATGGCAGATCACTGTGGTCTTTTCGACCGGGAGACCTTGCCCTCCACAGATCGGGCAGACTTGTCTTGCCATAGATCTCACCTTATGTAGAAGGAACGGTGGAGGTAAATAAATTCCCGTGCCGTTTAATTCCTAGCCTGGCCCTTCGCCGCCCTTCCGCCTGACGTCAAGCACCAGACCTTCGTGCCCCACGACCTCCACCTCCTCGCCTTTGGGGATCTTGTATGGGGCCCTAGCTGTCCAGTAAGCTCCATCAACGAAGATTGTCCCCTCCGGATCGAGATCCGTTGTAGCGGTCACGACCCTACCAATAAGCGCTTCGGCGCCAACCGCAGGCTTCCTGACCTGCGCCTGCCAGACTTTTATGAATACGATCCCGAAGAATGCGGCTACGAATGCGCCTATTATTGCGGCAGAGACCGGATCTAGCACTCCAAGCGAGAAAAGCAATATTATTGCTGCGGCTGAGGCAAGGGCTATTATTAGGATCTCGTCCGAGAGGGCGAGGGTAACCTCAAGTTTTGATGGCATCCAAGATCGACCACGCGCTTTCTGATAGGACTATGACACGCACCCTATTATTGTTTCACCCGCGCGGAAAATTGGCCCTTGCCGGCGGGAAGGCACTGGCTGCGGACATGGCAGGGGATGTTGGCGCTAGGCGAAGGATATGATGATGCCCGCCACTATTGCTGAACCTATCACTCCGGCTACATTCGGACCCATCGCGTGCATCAGGAGGAAGTTCTCAGGATCCTCCTCGGATGCTATGCGCTGAACCACCCTTGCAGACATGGGCACTGCAGAGACGCCGGCTGCACCGATCATAGGGTTGAATTTGCCCTTTGTTATGACGTAAAAGATTTTCCCGAAGAGCACCCCGCCCGCGGTCGCAGTGGCAAAAGCGAAAGCCCCCAGCGCCACTATCAGCAAAGTGCTGTAATTCAGGAATGCCTCCGCCTCCATTGAGCCGCCCACCCCGAGGCCCAGCAGGATCGTCGACAGGTTGATTAGCTCGTTCTGGGCCGTCTTGGAGAGCCGGTCCGTGACTCCGGATTCCCTCAAGAGGTTTCCCACCATCAATGAACCAATGAGCGGGGCAGCGGTCGGGACAAGGAGGCATGCAACGATTGTTGTTATCAGCGGGAAGAGTATCTTCTCCCGCTTTGTCACCTGCCTGAGGATAGGCGGCATCCTTACCGATCTCTCTTTCTTGGTCGTGAGGAGCCTTATCACAGGCGGCTGTATTACCGGGACCAGCGACATGTATGAGTATGCTGCAACCGCAACTGGACCAAGCAGCTGCGGGGCAAGCCGGGATGCCGTGTAGACGGTGGTAGGACCGTCTGCGCTTCCGATTATCCCAATGGCACCAGCCTCGCTGGTGTTGAACCCCAAGGCTATAGCGAAAAAGAGAGCCATGAAAATGCCAATCTGGGCAGCAGCACCAAGGATGAATGACTTTGGGCTAGAGATCAGCGGACCGAAATCAGTCATAGCGCCTATGCCTATGAAGATGAGGATTGGGATAATTCCGGTGGCAAGGAGGTAGTCGTGTATGTAGAAGAGGAAGCCCCCCGGGCCGGTTATACCGCTAAGCGGGAGGTTAGCGAGCAATGCGCCGAACCCAATCGGCAGCAGCAAGAGAGGCTCATACCCCTTCTTGACTGCAAGGTACATCAGCAGCAGGGCAACTCCCATCATCACTAAGTTCCCCAACGTTAGATTGTAGTACCCGCTGCTCGCAAGGAACTCAAGGATTTTGGTCAGTATGTCCTCCAGCAAATCACTCACCGTCTTCCTCGAGCGTGAGGAGGGGGTCGCCTATGTTGACGGCATCGCCGCTGTTTTTGCTTATCTCGAGGACCCGACCCCTCGCGGGCGAGACTATGTCGTTCAGCATCTTCATGGACTCTAAGTACATGAGGAGGGCACCCTTCTCAACGCGCTGACCCGGGCGGACCTCCACGCTAGAAACGACCCCGGGAAGGGGCGATTTGACCACGCGGACGCTTTTGGGCTTGCCGCCTTCCTGCCCGACAAGGGCAACCGCCCCTTGGTTAGAGGTTCCGATTTTCGCTAGGCTGGGACTGGGGGCGCTGCCTGCATCATCGAGAGTCACAGAATTTTCATACGAGCTCCCTGCAATTGCAGACCCCTCATCGGTCTGGGCGCCTGCATCCACCGCCACGGAATATGCCTTCCCATCAACCTTAACGCTCAGCAGGTTGCCCCTTTCGGGGGAAACTTCGACTTCTTTTCTGACCCCGTTTACAGTTATGACGAACTTCATCATCTCAACCCCACTGCGCAGAGGCGAGCGCTTCGCTTCCACTCTCCCCTGCATTCTTCGGCAACAGATAAGCTGGATCCTAACTTCCTTGGGATCCTGCCTTCCAGATAAAGGTAAACTCCGGCGCTTATGAAAGGCAGATCCTCCTCGATCGAGGAGACACCCTCCCCGGATGCAGTCCCCTCTCTAGATGCTGCATCATCAACAGGCGGGGAGAGCGCGGCATTTCTTGAGGCGGCTGCGCCTAGCCAGCTCTCAATCTTCCCAACTGCGAAGAATATTGCTCCGAGCAATCCCAAGAGCAATATTGTGAGCGCCATGCCTACAAGCGCCTCCGTTGTGGCAAAAATAATAGGATCCATAACCATTAGATCCCTGTGGACTAGTAAATGAACTTTTGTGATTTGAAAAAAGGGGTGCGCCAAACCTTTCGCGTGTGTGGATCAGGCTGCTCCGAGGGAGTGCCCACTCGCCGCATTGGGGTGAAGGCATTTGCAGGAGCGCTCCTTTTGGCAGCATTCGCATTTCTCGTATGGTCCCCGTGGCTGGACGACCAAGAACTGCATGACAGGGTGCTTAGGGAACGGGCGGACAAGGACGGCACAATGGGCTGGGTCATTATGCCTGACGGGAGCATGGAATATATCCTTATCTGCGACTACAAGGTGTACTGGGTGCCATTCGGGAGATGGGTAGTGAGCTGCGAGGGCGGGTACTTCGTCACCGCTTGGGGGGCAATCGTGCCCTAGTTGGGCCTGAAGGATGCATGAAAAATTGGAAGTGATTATTTTGCATACGCTATATCACAATTATCGTATAGCCCATTTCTACATACTTTGCCATGCTCGGATGGCCGCTCATCTCATCGCAAAGGGGCAGGCGCTGCTCCTCAGCCGACTTTAATCCTCCGGACTGGGTCGCACATGCCCTGCATACGCAATCGATCAGTCCAGCCCCCTTCACTTTTGCAAAGAGGTTGGAGAATGGCTCTTCCGGATCTGCGAGCTTGGGCAGCAGCGCCGTGGCGCACCCCTCTATTACGAGCTTCACATCGTAGCCCTTGGACTTCATGTCCATTGCATTCAGGAGCGCATGCGCAAAGCAGGGAAGCTCACCGTTGAATGCGAATAATGCAATCTTTCTTGAAGATTCGGGCAACAAAAACACCTAATTTGATTACATGCGCCCCTAAATATAAATCCGATATGTCCGCTCCGCTCATCATGAGGTCAGCTTGGGCGAGCTGAACCACAGCCCAGTAACCTTCGCCGGGCCGTTGTCTGATGTGAACACCACTTTTACTGCCACGCCTGCCGGCTCGCTTGTGTAGCTGGCCCTATAGTATGCGATTATGTAATTTCCAGCCCGTTCCCCCTTGATGAAGGTTTTTGAGCCGCTGACGTAATCCCCGATCTTTGAATCGAACTGCGACCTTAGCTGCTGGAAGCCTGCCAGGTTGAGGGCATTCTTCATCGCGTCGTCGAAGTCCCTTGAGAATTCTGCGTAATCCCCGTTTTCGAACGCAAGCAGGAGGTTCTCTGTCATCGGGTCCGCGTATATCCTGAGGGATAACTCGTCCACAGGCTGAGGCAGCGAGAGCCAGTATGCGGCGCCCCCAACCATAGCCAGCGCGATGAGGCCTGCAATTATTGAATAAGAGGCCCTTTTATGCATCCATCACCCTTCCTTACAGATCATTTCTAACAATATTTGCGTTTCTCAGGGCTATTCTGTCCAGGTTCAGCATCCCGAGGAGGCCCGTAAGGCCCATGATTGCTACGAATGCTCCGGTAATCACAATGCCGTAAGGGGAGCTGGCGAGTGTGGCCTGAAAGATCGGGATAGGGGCGTCGAGCAAGGACTTGTAGGCGACCGCGACGCCTAGAAGCATCAGGCGCCTGTTGGTCACCGACAAATAGGCGATAACGGTGGCGAAGACGTGCGCAAGAATGGCGAAGGTCCGCTCCCAGGCAGCTGCCGCAGCCACCCAGGTTGGCTGGCTCAGCTGCGATTCAATCGCGGCAAGCTGTTCTGGAGGCAGGGTCGAAAGTATCGATGGATCCAGAAAGATAGCTGCCATCTGCACGAGCGACGGGATCGCCAAGACAATTGCCTCGAAGGCACCGAAACCGACCCCTACCGCAACAGCCTCCCTGTATCCCATATCTGGAGTTCCTGCACCATTTCCGGAGGTCATGTCCGCTCCGCCGGCTTCTTTGGTTCTGCTGGTTTTTCTTGCAAAGGCCCTGAAACCAAGATACGCAGCCCCGCACTCGAAGATTCCAGTCCTCAGCCCAACGTATGCCCCGAGCAGTAGAAGGGCTCCGAATGCACCGAAAGACGAAGCCCACCAAGCGTATAGGGGTTGCGTCACGGAGATGAGTATATTATT
The DNA here is from genome assembly GCA_937930465.1 of Methanosuratincolales archaeon. Taxonomy (GTDB): domain Archaea; phylum Thermoproteota; class Methanomethylicia; order Methanomethylicales; family Methanomethylicaceae; genus Methanosuratincola. The sequence goes on from CALGKV010000074.1 coordinate 6,728, forward strand.
TTTTCCAAAAAAGGAAAAGATTAGAAATTTAAGTTCGCTATACTACTTTTCCTGCCCCATCAAGCGCCTGACTTCCTTACCAACCTTCTCAATTGGGTGGTTCATTGCCTCTTCCATCAGGGCATTGAGACGCTTCATGCTCTCAGCCGGGTTGGACATCCATTCCTTGGCGAAGTTGCCGCTGGTGATGTTACCCAGAACCCATTCCATCTTCCTCTTGGCGTCATCGTCGATTACCTTTGGACCGTAGACGAGTCCGCCATACTTGGCAGTGTCGCTGACGCCCTTGAGCATCTTCTCCATCCCGCCCTGGAAGATGAGATCCATTATCAGCTTAGCCTCATTGCAAACCTCAAAGTATGCCACCTCAGGCTGGTAGCCCTTCTCCGTCAGGACCTCGAATCCGGTTTTTATCAACTCCATGAGCCCCCCAACCAAGACGCACTGCTCTCCGAAGATGTCAGTCTCTGTCTCCTCCTTGAACGTGGTCTTTATGACGCCGGGCCTCGTGGATCCGATGCCCTTCGCCCACGCCAAGGTCTCGGCCCATGCTTTTCCAGAGTAATCCTGGTAAACGGCAACAATCGACGGTACACCGTAACCCTTCAGGTATTCTTCCCTCACCCTGACGCCTGGGCTCTTTGGCGCTACCATTATCACATCAACATCCTTCGGGGGTTTCACTAGGCCGAAATGGATATTGAACCCATGGGAGACCCCGAGAATCTTGCCTGCCTTAAGGTAAGGCGCTATCTCACTGGCATAGACTTCGGGCTGCCTCACGTCCGGTATCAGGATTATTATGAAGTCTGCGAGCTTTGATGCCTCGGAAACTTTGTAGACCTTGAAGCCGTCGTCCTCGGCGAGTTTCCAAGACTTGCTCCCCTCCTTGAGGCCTATGATCACATCCAAGCCGCTGTCCTTGAGGTTCAGCGCCTGGTGCCTGCCTTGACTGCC
>CALGKV010000075.1 GCA_937930465.1 Methanosuratincolales archaeon
GATTATGAAGAGATGAAAAAGGTTAACTGCCTAGGCATTCCGCTTTGCTGTACTTGCATGAGACGGAATGCGCCGTCAACCGGCCGTCAGCAGTGTCAGAGGGATCCCCAAATTCGGTCATCAGTCTGCACAAGCATTATCTTGAACCCAGGCACTATCATAGCAAGGTATAGTCAAAAACCGCTTGGCGCCCCAGTACCGGGGCTTCTGGCATTGACTGTACAGAATGTAGCAAATTTTGAGGTTGCCGTGCATTAGAATGTGGAAGCAAAAGTCCAATTGGAGCCTTAGGGGGGATTTGAACCCCCGACCAACGGTTTACGAAACCGTCGCTCTGCCGGGCTGAGCCACTAAGGCATTCCCCTCGGTCTAAAGCAATGCCAAAAAATAAATCCTTTTCCATACCTCTTTTAAGTGCAGGTTCCTATGGAGGATTCTGGATGGCGCATCTGCGTGCAAGGGACGTCGGCGAGAGAGGGCTCATTGACCTGATCTGGAGTATTGCCGAGCGGGAATTGGGCACACAAACTGAGAGCCCGCTGCCCCACCCTGACGACGCCTCTGCTCTACGCCTGCCAGACGGGCGCTACTTGGTTCTTAAGACTGACATGTTCGTGAGGAGGACTGACGCCCCCCGGGGAATGCGTCATTCCCAGATGGGGAGGAAGTCCGTGGTGATGTGCGCGAGCGACTTAGCGGCCAAAGGCGCAGCGCCACAAGCATTTATGCACTCTATGGGAGTCCCTCCAGGCTACCCCTCCAAGCGCATCTTGGAGCTTGTGGGCGGGGTGATCTCCGCCTGCAATGAGTATGGCATATCATTCCTCGGCGGGGACCTGGGCGAGTCCAAAGACCTCTTGGTGGCTGGCTTCATGGTGGGGGTCGCCGACCGAATCGTCAGGAGATCTGGCGCCTCCCCTGGAGATATATTGGCAGTGACTGGGCCGTTCGGAGATACCTCCTCGGCATTCGAGATACTTCTGAAGCGCAGGTGTGCCCCGCCTCGACTCCGTAGGAGGCTGATAAGGCGCGTCTACCAGCCGAGAGCGAGGGTCGATCTGGGGGTTGCCCTCGCGTCAACTGGATGGGTGACTTCATCAATGGACTCAAGTGACGGGCTCGCTTTCACCCTCCACGAGCTAGCCAAGTCAAGCGGGGTTCGTTTTGTGCTTTCCAGAGTCCCAGTCTCTAGACATGCCGAGGAGTTTGCCTCGATCCACAAGATCCCTGCTGAGGAGCTTGCCCTTTACGGCGGCGAGGAGTACGAGATCGTCCTCACAATCAAGCCGGATGCTATTGGCAAGGCACAAGATGTGGCTGAGAGGTACGGTGGCAGACTTTTAGCCATCGGCAAGGTCGAGGATGGGAGCGGCGTCTTCCTAAGCGACGGATCCACGAAGCGCCCCATCGAGGCTAGGGGATGGGAGCATCTGAGGCGTCGGTAGGGGGATGTCTGGCAAGATGCGCGTCCTAATGATTGACGGCTATACCGACGAGCCTGCAGGTCTGGGCGTCCCACCGTTCATAGACGTCTACCCCAGGTATGTTGCAGGGGCGGTATGGGTCGCCTCACCCCAAGCCGAGGTCCTCTACGTAACAATAGATGAAGCAAGGCGAGATCCAGACAGCCTCAAACGCTTATCGAAGTCTTACGATCTCACGATCCTGATCGCTGGAGTCACCGTGCCCGGGAAGTACCTCTCAGGGGCTCCGGCGACCCACAATGACGCCGTCCGCGTTCCATATCTGATCGACTCGAAATACAAGGCAATATGCGGTCCAGCCGTGCGATTCGGATTCGGACGGGGCGGTCGCAGCAAGAGCATAGCTATGAATCTCTCCGCACTCTACGACTTTGTCATCACTGGAGATCCTGAAGTGGTTGTCTACCATCTGATAAAGGATAATTTCAGCGAGAGAGTGGAACTAGACTTGGTCCGCGAGTGCGCCGGCAGTTCAGATGCCTTTGCGGAGCGGGGTGCCAGAGTGGTTAGGCAGCACCCGTTCTTCCCGGACGGGCTCGTCTGTGAGATAGAGACCTACCGTGGTTGCCCCCGTTCTGCTCTGGGAGGGTGCTCCTTCTGCACAGAGCCTCTCCATGGCCACCCTGAGTTCAGGACTGTGAGGGGGATTGTCCGAGAGGTGGCTGCTCTCCACTCCGAGGGTGCGGTAAACTTCAGGCTAGGCAGGCAGCCAGACTTCCTTGTCTACGGATCCTTGGACAAGGGTCTTGCTTACCCTGCGCCTAACCCCTCAGCAATACGGCGCCTCCTTTCCTCGATCCGCAGAGCCGCCCCATTGCTCAAGGTGCTCCACATTGACAACTGCAACCCTGCCACCATAGCTGAGTACCCTTCGCTGTCAGAGGAGGCGCTCAAGGAGATAATGCGACACCACACACCCGGAGATACTGCTGCGCTGGGGATAGAGTCGGTGGACGAGGAGGTGATCAGGAGGAACAACCTGAAGGTTGATTACGACGGGGCAATGAGGGCGGTCTCGCTAATAAACCGCATCGGGGCAGAGAGGGGGGCGAACGGCATGCCCCACCTCCTCCCTGGCCTCAATTTCGTTTACGGCCTGCCCGGGGAGACTAAGTCAACCTATGAGGCAAACTTCGACTTCATGAAGGATGCGCTGGATTCGGGGCTGCTGTTCAGGCGCGTGAACTTGAGGCAGGTTATGATCATGCCTTCGACGAGGATGGAGTCGGCAGGGGACTACCTGGTCAGGAAGCACCGCCACCTTTTCCTCTCCCACAAGCTCAAGGTACGGCAGCTGATCGACCTGCCCATGATGAGGAGGATCGTGCCGACCTTCACGGTTCTCAGGGACGTCAGGGCGGAGCTAGTCCAGGGTGGCATTACGTGGGGCCGCCAGGTCGGGTCTTATCCTGTGCTCGTCGGAATACCGCGACAGCTCGAGGTAGGGAAGTTCTTTGATGTCTTGGTAATCTCTCACGGGCCGAGGTCAGTCGGGGGGCTGCGATTCCCGGTCAGGATAAACGAGCTCGAGCTGAGGGAGCTCGAGAGCATACCTGGGGTGGGGGCGAAGAGGGCAGCATCGATTGTTCTGAACCGCCCATTTTCCAACCTCGAGTCATTCATGGAAAAATTCGGGGACATCCCGGAGCTCGAGCGGTTGGCCCAATCCTTGGAGTTTTGAAATGTTGAGGAAAACCATTTAATCCGTCTAAGGCATTTCATTACCTATGGAGATCAAGAAAATACTAGTGCCCGTAGATGGATCGCCTGTGACCAGCAACGTTATAGGGTGGGCCTGCCACTTCGCTAAGACTTTCGGTTCCGAGCTCCTCTTGTTGCATGTGGTCTCGATCCCGCCAGTCTCAGACGTGAGCGGGATCCAGGTTGCTTCAAAGGAGCTTGAGGAGGCAGGTCAGTCAATCCTCAGCAGCGCCCTGAAGGCTGCCGAGGAAAGTTCTGTTCGCCCGACCGCAATACTCGACTTCTCAGTGGGGAATGCCGGGATGCGAATCGTCCAGCTGGCAAGGGAGAAGTCCGTAGACATGATCGTGATAGGCGCTCGGGGACAGAGCAGGATACGGGCGTTGCTGATGGGGAGTGTAGCGAACAGTGTTGTGAATAACGCCCCTTGCCCCGTCTTGGTTGTGAGGCCGTGCCCGGAAGTTGGGACATATTTGTGATAGGGGTTCCCTGCTTGGATCTCTTGCATGCGATCTCTTTGGGCATAGTCCAAGGTATTACTGAGTGGCTCCCAATATCAAGCTCGGGGCACTTGGTGATTCTGAAGGAGATTTCGGGAATTACTGCACCAATCTCGTTTGATTTGGCGCTCCACTTCGGCACCATTGTGGCAGTCTGCATTTACTTTCGGAGGGAGTTGTTCGAGATCATCCGTTCCATTTTGAAATTCGAAACTAAATCCGAGCCCTTCAGGACAGCTTTGTTGTTGGTAGTAGCTAGTGCTCCTGCTGCCGTAGCTGGGTATTTCCTCAACGATCTCTTCGAAAGCCTCTTCAACAGCCTATTTGCCGTTGGTTTGGGGTTGCTTGTCACCGCTTCAATGCTCTCATTATCAAGAGCCAGGAAGGGCAATAGGCGAGTGGACTTTTTGAGGGCCTTGGTAATTGGCATATTCCAGGCATTAGCGATCGCGCCTGGAATATCTAGAAGCGGCATGACAATATCCTCAGCGATCCTAACCGGGGTCGAGAAGGCCTCTGCATTCAAGTTTTCCTTCCTGATGTCGATCCCAGTGATCATTGGAGCGTTCTTCTACGAACTCTCTGGGAGCCAGATCGCCTCTTTCAGTTTGGAATACCTCGCTGGCTTCTTAACCTCTGCATTAGTAGGATACGCATCAATCGCAACAATGAGGAGGATAGTTCTATATGACCGACTGCCTTTATTTTCTGTATACTGCGTATTCTTGGGAATTGCGCTAATCGCATATCAACTTTTATGAAGTTGGGATCTTCCGCCTCATATTCTGTGCAGCTCTATCTTCCTGCCATCGAAGAAAGCCGATATGATCTTTTCCTTCCCGCTTTCCACCAGCCGCCATATGGTGTTCCTCGAAACCCCCATGATCATCCCTGCCTCGTCGTATGAGCGCTTTTCCAGCTCCACTAGGCGCATCGCCTCGAGCTCAGCAAGATCCAGCTCAATCGGAGGGGGGTTCTCTTTGGGGACTGGCACCAACGCCTCTGCTGCCGGAACCTTTGATATATGGACATTCTTCGGTCTCCTGCCTACGCATCCCCTCCTGCACCTTTCGCAGAAACCCCTGGGCATGAATGTGTGATCTATCACGCAACTATAAATCATTTTTCAAAAAATCAGGGGTACGAGATTTTTTGCTTTGCCGCCGTACCCCTGTCGGTTACGAGGTAAAGGAAGTAATCTGCCCCCTCAGGATCCAGTTTAAACCCAATGGGGATGTATGACTGAGAATTTGCCGATACTTGTCTGGCTGGTGAGAACGAGGTCGATGCAACTGTTATTCCGGACTGGATCTTGACCAGACTCGCAGACCTTATCCATGTTTCTGATGCCAGCGAGGAGGTGACGTTTACTCCTACGAGGGTATGCGTCCTTCTGTTCAGCTCGACGCCTGTTACGCTGAGCCCTGTCTCCTCGCCAAGCGCGGACTGCTGCCCTCTGAAATAGATAGTTACAATCGCCGACACGGCTAGACCCGCAATCACTACTGCCATTATTCCTAGCGTGCGCTTTGTAGTCATGGCGTAATCACCTAGTGCAAAACTGGTCCCCCGGTGAGTACCTGGATTATTGCTGGAATCAATGCAACCGTCCCGATTACAGCAAACGCGAGTGCAAAAGTAACGAGCTTCCTCATAGCATTGTTGCCTACTGTCTCCATCTCACTGAATCTTGTCGTGTAGTGCCTGACTACAAAACCCCACAGTACCAAAGCTATTGAGAGGCCGTAACTGACTATCACAACAAGGAACATGGGTGCATCGTGGAATACAAAGCAATAGGGGCAAGGCACTGGGGAAGTCTCTGTGAAAACCTCCCTGCAGCACGGGACCGTCACGGGGCTTACGGTGAAGTAGAACGCAAGGTCAAGAATGGTGTCCAGAATGAGAAGAGGAACCAGCAATATGAATATCTTAGAGAGGGAATGCAGCAATGGGCTGCCCTTCACCCTGCGGTTGAGAAGATCAAGGACCAGCCAAATCCCATAAGCGAAGATCACAACCAGCTTAACTCCTGTGTCTATCCAGGAGTAAGGACTCCCGGCTTGGCTTACGCCAAACTGACACATGGCGCCTGGTATCAGAGGTATGAGGCTCTCGTTGGTAGCCCAAAAAAGTCCGCTTGCAATTATCCTCGAGATCAGTATGACCCAGACGACTGTCGACAGGAGGTAGTAATTCTTCTCAAGGACGTACCTCTCCTCGAGCCCGGCTCTGGCAATCCTCCGGTTTATTGTGTAAGCCTTGCTTGACGCGTAGACCACTAGCGCCAAACCGAAAATTCCTAGCACCGTCATTATCGTCGTTAGCGGCGTCCATATCATAGCATATTTACCTCTGTGATATTTGAAGAATTATGGTATAAAGGTCTAGTGCTTTGACCCAAGAATTGAACTCTGAATCGTTGAAAACATGTGGAAGGTTTATTTGAGTTGAGTCCCAACTTATACCTGAAATAAAATGAGACAGGTCTCACAACCTTTGAGGGCAATGTTCATAGTTCTTACGGTCTCTACCGTGGGGATTGTCTCACTGCTTGCTGTCTTTCTGAGCGCGCACCCCTACTTCAGCCCTTTCCAGCCGGTGGTTCTGCCCAAGGGGTGGGTGGATGCAAATACATACGTCTCGGACAACTTCACCATCTCTGCGGGCGAGACCGTAAAGGACATATTCGGATACGCTGGCGCTGGAGGTCAGTCCATAATGATCCTGGGCGTCCAGCCCCTCACAATCAGGATTCCGGGGAACATCGATGTGACCTTTAACGGGATCCCCTTTGGTGAAACCTACGTCAACCAGACGCTGGTCACAAACACCTCCATAGCCTCCTGCTGCTTTGTCACCCTTATACAAGCCGGCGTCGACAATATTGTCGAGATCAAGTCAAAGGGATTCGAGGGAGATTTCAGGTATCTGATAATTATACCTACAGGGGGAAGATAATTGAGAAGGATTGTCGTTCTGCCCGCATTGGCGATCGTTTTCACTGCCGCCTTAATGTCTTTGGCGGCATACAGCGAGAGCCAGTGGTCTAACCATGAGTATGACAAAAACCTTCGGGAAATACTGGGATTTCCCAGCATCGCCATCGGTACCAATTATGAAGGGACAAGGAACCCTCTGTTGGAGGTCTTTGTGAGATCCCTCTACGACATCCCCGGAGGTTATGACTACATAGTCTCGTCGAGCTTTATCGACACGCCGATGCGGCTTGTGGACTTCAGGGAGCGCACACCTGGATTCAATTTCACCGCGGTAAAGGGATGATCTACATGATTCGGAAGCACAAGAACCTGTTGAACTATTCCTTTGACTGCCTGAAGAGGTACAGAATGAGGACTGCTGTTATCCTGATAACATTCTTGGTGGCAACCACCATGATATCGGCGGTCCTATTCACAAAGGACGGTCTTGAGAGGGAGGCAGAGCTCAGTGTAGATGCCGCGCCGGACCTCACCCTGCAGTACCTCAAGGGCGGGCGGATCGAGCTCATTAACTCCACTTACGTGGGTCTGGTCTCAGAGATCCCTGGTGTCGAGAAGGTTCTCAAGCGAACTTGGGGCTATGCTGGCATAGGGCAATACACCTTCGTCGTCGTAGGTCTGGATCCTGATGGTCTGGGATACTCGAGGGGGGTCATAACTAGCTTGGAAGAAGGGAGGTTCCTGACCCCGGAGGACGAGGGCACCGGGAACATCGTGATCGGGAAGCTGCTGGCTCACATGCTAAATGTCAGGGTAGGGGACGATATAATCCTCCTCAGCGAGTCGGTGGAGACCAACAAGTTCCATGTCGTCGGGCTCTTCTCCGACACTTCGTCAATCTATACTGCGGACATGATCGTGATGTCTCTGAGCGACGCGAACAAATTCTTCAGCATGCCGGAAGGGCACTACACCGACCTCTGCGTCTATGTGAGCCCCACACAGGATCCTGTTTCAGTGGCCTCCAAGATGAACTCTATTCCAAACCTCCGCATACTCGACCAAGACCTCCTGCTTAGAGGGTACAAAGCCGCCTACGGCGCTAGAGGAGGAATATTCACAACCCTCTGGACGATATTGCTCGTGGCAATCGCGCTGATTGCATTCAGCCAGGCCATAGTGGTGGGGCACGAGTCCCAATTTGAGGTAGGGCTCCTGAAGACCTTCGGTTTCTCGACCTTGGACATAATCGAGGTCAGGCTTGTGGAGAGCCTGGTCCTCGGCTTCTTCGCTACATCGCTCGGCATGCTGCTCGGCTTCTCGTATGCTGCATTCCTGAACGCACCTGGTCTCGTGGATATACTTCTCGGCTGGGCGTATCTCCCCAGGGAGTTCCGGCTTCCAGTGTACGTAAGCCTCCAGTCGGTCTTCTCAATATACGCGGTCACCGTGATTCCATTGCTGATCACGACAGTGGTCCCCGCCTGGCTCAACGCGATCACCGATCCAGAGCTAGCCATGAGGAGGGCTGCAGCATGATCGAAGTTAAAAATCTCACAAAGATATTCAACAAAGGCAAGTTCAACGAGACAGCGGCCGTTGTAGACGTCAGTCTCAAGGTAAAGGAAAAGTCCATAGTCGCGCTCACCGGTCCCAGCGGCTGTGGCAAAACCACCTTGCTCAGCATGATCGGCCTTATACTTACTCCGACTTCGGGAGAAATCCTCTACGACGGAGAAAATGTCCTCTTGGCATCTGATTTCTGGAGGACGATGTTCAGGAGACAGAACTTCGGGTTCATCTTCCAGCACATAAACCTGCTCCCCCAGTACACCACTTTGGAGAACATACTCCTTCCGCTGTACTCCTCGGAAGTCGACCCTTGGGAGTATGAGGGCAGTGCAAGGGAGTGGCTCTCGAGGCTGGGCATTGCAGACAGGGCTGAGCACCTCGTGGAGCAACTTTCTGGAGGGGAGCAGCAGAGGGCAGCCTTCGTCCGGGCGCTCATCAAGGAGCCAAGGTACATCTTCGCAGACGAGCCGACGGTTTTCGTCGACGAGGAGACATCGCGCATAATCTACAACGTCCTTTCCTCGTTGAGGGACAGCGGAAAGACCGTCCTGCTTTCAACGCATGACCCGGAGCTGATGAAGATCGCGGACGATACCTACCGGTTCTTTAAGGGAAGGCTCGCCTAAGCCTAGTGGGTTTTCCAGACCCTGGTATTCGTTTTTATTCGCTTCAAAACCTCATTATCCGAAGATGCAAAAGTCAACGGACTTGGTTATCCCACCTGCATCGTAACGATAGTGATTTTCCTTGGACTCGTCTCTTCAAATAAAATTTTTTCGAATGCGTGCTAAAAACAACAGAAAAATTTCTATGGCGGGCCTGAAGGGATTTGAACCCTTGGCCAATGGGTTAAGAGCCCATCGCTCTACCGTACTGAGCTACAGGCCCGTCCGACTTTTCCATTTAGGAGGTGCAATTTAAAAGTATCGCTTCATTGGATATCCACTTGGTGGCTGCGAATGGCTTCACTGGCATTCATTGGGTTGGGCCTTTATGACGAGAAGGGGATTAGTCTACACGGTCTGGAGCTCGCTAGGTCAGCTGATCTAGTGCTTCTAGAGAACTACACGAATTTGATGCCCGGTCTGAACTTGGATTCGCTGGGCAGGATGATCGGCAAAGAGATCCGACTGGTCGGTCGGAAGGAGGTTGAGGATGGCAAGGGCATACTCGAGGTCGCATCGCGCGGAGAGGTTGCGCTATTAGTAGCAGGAGACCCTTTCATAGCCACCACACACGTAGACCTGAGGATCAGGGCGATGAAAAGGGGGATACGAGTCGAAGTGGTGAACGCGCCATCCATCATATCCGTGGCGCCCGGCGCAGCTGGTCTTCAGAACTACAAGTTCGGCAGATCCGCAACGATAACCTTCCCCGAGCCGTTCTCCATTGTACCTTATGAGACACTCAAGGTCAACAAAAGCCTCGGGCTCCACACGTTATTCTTTCTTGACCTCCGCGTAGATGAAGGCAGGTTTATGAAAGCGGGCGATGCGATCCGCCTCCTGCTCGAGATGGAAGCGCAGCAGCATGGCGGAATTGTTTCAGAAGATATGCTTATGGTGGTCTTGGCTAGGGCAGGTACTCCATCCCAGCTTGTCAAGGCGGGTAAGGCTGCCTTACTGAAGGACCTGGACTTCGGTCCACCTCCCCACTCCTTGATAGTGCCCGGGCGCCTACACTTCATGGAGGCAGAGGCACTGGTTATCATAGCTGGTGCAGAGGAGGATCTGGTGAGGGGATGCCTTTGAGCTTTGAGGAAGACGCCAAGAAGAAGATGGAAAGGTACATATGTGCTACGGAGAGGGTCTTCAAGACCATGGAGTTTCTCCTCCCTAAAGACGCTTCGCTTCGGAGGCAGGTCGAAGAGAACATAAATCTGTCCAAAATCTACTTCGATGACAGCAAGTATTATTTCGAGAAGAAGGACTATATTACAGCACTCGTTTGCATCGCTTACTGCGAGGGCATACTCGATGCATGCAGGAATATGGGGTGGCTCAGATATGAATGGACCTTTGGGACCAATTCTGGCTAATTTCCAGCATAGAGAGGGGGGTGTGGTGAACGGGAAAGCGCGTTCTCGCCGCAGGTTGCTTTGACCTGCTCCACTATGGTCACCTCCGCTACCTCGAGGAGGCTAAGAAGCTGGCTGGAGAGGGCGGCGAGTTGATAGTCGTCGTTGCAAGGGATGCCACCATAAAGAAGAGGAAGGGAAGGTCGCCTGTGATGAACGAGGATCACAGAAGGGAGCTGGTGGAAGCGCTTAAACCTGTAGATCGCGCAGTCTTGGGTGGCGTTGACTTCGACACTAAAACGATCGTCGAGTCATTGATGCCGGATATTGTTGCCCTCGGGTACGATCAGGAGGATCTAGCCGAAGTGCTACGTCGGGAGGGGTTCCGAGGACAGATCGTCAAGCTGGGTAAGTATGGCGACATAA
>CALGKV010000076.1 GCA_937930465.1 Methanosuratincolales archaeon
GCCACTATGCCGAATGGCTCGTAGATGCTAGGGAATACGGCGATGTCAGAAGCCGCATAGACGCGTATGCGCTCGTCTTCTGGTAGCATCCTGAAATCGAATGCAATCCTTTCATTTGTACCCAGGTTCTCGGAAAGGCGAAGCAGCTCTCCTTCGAGGTCGCCCTTCCCGACGACTACTAGCTTTGTGTTAGGGAACCGCTGGAGTATGTGGGGCATTGCCATGACTAGCCTGTCGACGCCCTTCACTGCTGTCAGGCGCCCCAGGAATAGCAGCATCCGGTCGCCATCAGATACGCCGTATCTTGATCGGATTGCCTGTCTTTCCTCCGTTTTGACTTTTTCTGGCGAATACTTCAAGGCGTCAACGCCATTCCAGACGACCTCAATCTTTTCTGACGGGAAGCCGCATGCAGTTAGCTCTTCACGCATGGCGTAGGATACGGTCACAATTTTGTCCGCGAAGTTGGCTGCCTTCTTCTCCAAGTCGTATATGATTGAGGATCCCCTTCCGAGGCTTCGACCCCTCTCGGTCGAGTGGATATGGAAGACCAGGGGAACCCCGGTCGCCTTCTTCAGTGCTATCCCAGCCATGGCTGAGAGCCAGTCGTGCACTGAAAGCAGGTCGAAGCTCCTGCCTTCTTTTGGGATGAGGTCATTCGCAATCTTGGTGCTGACCAGGATATTGTACACCAGCACCTTCGAGAAGAATTTTGTAGCAGTGCCCGAACGCCTGATCTCCTCGGACTCGAATTCCGGAAGCGTATCAGAAAAGTCGATTAGCTTTGGCCGGTGTACCTCTACCCCGTCGATTACCTCCCTTGTCTTCAGCGAGCCATCATTCATCGTGAAGGCGGTTACCTCGTGCCCCAAACGCCTGAGCCCCATCGAAAGCTCGTGTGTGAAGGTCCCTAGACCTCCCACGACCATCGGCGGAAACTCCCAGGTGAAGAGCGCTATCCTCAATAAAAGACACCGCAGAGTAAAGGTTCTTTGATTTTCTATAATAAGGATTCGGTGATCTTGATTGGATTGCTGAGCGCCCGGAGCAGAGCCAGATCATTCCCTTACGATCTCGTAGCTCCAGGTGACCTCAGCGATCTTGCTCAGCATGGCGGCTATCGGGCAGACCTTAGTCATCGTTAGGACCACTGCTCGGTCCACCACGTTGTCGTCGAGATCCCCCTTTAGCACGAACCTGAGGGCAATCTTCTTGAAGAACCTGGGGTACTCCTCCCTTCGTTCCCCGTCTATTGTTACCTCATAGGACTTGAGGTGCTGCTTCCTGGACTCCAGCATGGTGACGATGTCAATGCCGGCGCATCCGCCAAGAGCGATCAGAAAGAGGTCCATTGGAGTCGTCCCTTCGCCCAGCCCACCGTAGTTCTTGTGCGCCTCCATAAGGGTCAGATGGCCATTGCTGTCCACGCCCTCGAACTTCAATCCCCCGATCCATCTCACTGTCGCATGCGGCAACTTTGCTCACTGGAGAAGCAGGGAAAAATTACGCTTTTATATTTTGTTGAAGGGGCAACGATCCCATATGTGAAAACATGGGCAGGCGTCATGAACTCAAGATCCAAATCATTCCGAGAAGTCATTGGGACGATTCATCATCGCCCGCCCTATAATGCGATCGCTTTTCCGGATAAAAAACTGATCGTTATGGCTGGCGGAGGTTCCTCCTCGTCCCCGGGAGCATCCCGTTCCTCTTCAGCCGCCTCAGGGCTGAGCTGACGCTGCTCGGCTTCGCGTTCAGTATCTTTGCTATCTCGTTAACCGACATCTCGCCGTTCTTCGAGATCAGGTCATAAACCTTATCCTCAAGTGATTCGCAAGCCGGGAGCGAGACTATGTTGATGTGGGATATGGAAGCCCCCATTATTACGGCCGCAGGCGAGACCTTCCCAGAGAGGTCTGTGCAGTTCTCTAAGAAAATGTTAAGCAGATCCTCGTCTACTTGCACGAGCCTCCCTGTGATGACCTGCTCGTCCATGAGGTGGACCTCAACAATGCTGTTTATGTATCCCTTGAGGCGCTCCACAACAGTTAACTTGTCCTTCGTCTGCAGTCTCTTATCCCCCAAACGGGTAATTAGAAATCAGGTAGGTTAAAAAAGTAGCGATCATGCGCCCGAATCAAACGGCCAGGCACCCTCCTTGGGGGTATTTTTATATCCAAACGGAAAATGTGATTCAGGAGAACGTGTTGTCATTTGGAGAGGTTTGTCTGCATCCACGGTCACTTCTACCAGCCGCCTCGCGAGAACCCATGGCTCGAAGAGGTCGAGTCCCAGGAGTCCGCCTACCCATACCACGACTGGAACCAGAGGGTCACTGCAGAGTGCTATGCCCCAAACACAGCATCCAGGATAATTGGACCCGATCGGAGGATAGTCGACATAGTGAACAACTATTCGATGATCAGCTTCAACTTCGGGCCGACCTTGCTCTCATGGATGGAAAGGAATGCGCAGGAGACATATGAGGCGATACTAGAAGCCGATGCGAGAAGCGTCAAGGAATTCTCTGGGCATGGATCCGCGATCGCACAGGCGTATAGCCACATGATAATGCCGCTCGCGAGCGAGAGGGACAAGATCACGCAAGTCAGGTGGGGGGTGGCGGACTTCAAGGCAAGGTTCAGGAGGATCCCTGAGGGCATGTGGCTCCCTGAGACGGCAGTGGACACCCCGACCCTTGAGGTCCTCGCCCAGGAGGGCATAAAGTTCACGATCCTAGCACCCCACCAGGCGAAGAGGTTCAGGAGGACCGGCGAGGCCGAATGGGAGGAGGCTCGCAATGGGGGGCTCAGCACGAACCGCCCCTATTTATGCAGGCTCCCCTCCGGGAAGACCATAAGCATCTTCTTCTACAACGAGGCAATCTCAAAGGATGTTGCATTCGGCGGGCTCCTGAATGACGGTGAGGCTTTCGCAAAGAGGATAATTTCGGGCTTCACAGAGGATGGCGGGGATCAGATCTTAAGCATCGCTACCGACGGGGAGACTTACGGACACCATCACAAATTCGGAGAGATGGCGCTCTCCTACTGCTTGCACTACATTAAGGCAAATAGGCTTGCCAGGCTGACGAACTTTGGCGAGTTCCTCGAGATGAACCCGCCCCAGGATGAGGTCGAGATCGCTGAGAGGACCTCTTGGAGCTGCGAGCACGGCGTCGATCGGTGGATTGACGATTGCGGCTGCAAGACAGGTGTTTGCCCACTGCAGAAATGGAGGAGGCCGCTAAGGGAGGCGATGGACTGGCTGAGGGACAACGCTGCCGAGGCTTACGAGAGCGAGATGAGAAAATACTCTGAAAAGCCTTGGGAGGTGAGAGACAATTACATCACAGTCGTGCTGGACAGATCGCCTGAGAGCGTGGACCTTTTCTTCAAGAGGAATTTCAAAGAGGGACCCGGCAAGGAAGACCGGGTAAAGATCCTGAAATTGCTCGAGATGCAGCGGCATTCAATGCTGATGCAGACAAGCTGCGGCTGGTTCTTCGACGACATATCAAGGATAGAGACCATCCAGATCATGAGGCATGCAGCCAGGGCGATACAGCTCTTGAAGGAAGCTGCGGGAAGGGATCTCGAGCAGGGGTATCTGGAAAGGCTAAAGGCGAGCAAGAGCAACTACAGCGCGCTTGGGGACGGTGCCAGGATTTACGAGGCATTCGTCATGCCATCCAAAGTCAACCTTCCGAGGGTAGGGATACACTATGCGATATCGTCGATATTCAACGGTGAGAAAGGCGGACCGCACAGGGTATACTGCTACATAGTCGAGGACAAGGCATATGAGAGACAGAAGGCGGGGAAGAATGTGCTGGTTACGGGTAACTCAAGAGTGACTTCAGCAATCACGCTCGAGGAGGACGAGATCTGGTACTCAGCCCTGTGGCTCGGGGACCACAACATATTCGGCGGGGTCAGGAGGCAGATGGGAAGCGATGAGTTCTCTGATGCCCAGAGGAGGCTGCACGCCATGATCCAAGCGGGAGACATCCAAAGGGCAATAATCCTGCTGGGGAAATATTTCGGGAAGGAAGGGTGCTCGTGTTCGCTTTCGGATTTGTTCAAGGATAGGCAGATCGAGGTGCTTGAGAGGATCCTTGAGGCATCGGTCGGCAGGGCCAGGTCGTACTACCAGCAGGTATACGAAGACAACCTCGCCGCAATGACCTTCATGAAAGGGCTCTCTCTCAATGTGCCAATAGAGCTTAGGGCTTCGGCCGAGGTAGTCCTTACGTACAACATGGTTGAGGCGTTGAGGGGTGAGCCAGACCCTGGCGTCTTCGAGAGGCTCGCTGAGGACGCTATGAGGCTGGAGATCGAACTCGACAAAGGAATGATCGGGCTGGAGGCGAAGAGGTGCATCGAGCGAGAGCTCGGACGCCTTAGGGAGGACCCCGAAGACTTGGGCAGAATGGAAAGGTTGAGGCGGCTACTCAGGTCTGTTGAAAGCCTGCGGCTCGGGATAAATTACTGGCTTGCGCAGAACATGCTTTTCCAGATCATATCCAAATGGCAGGGATACATGAAGGCAAGGGAGTCGTCTGGCGACCCCAACGCGACCAGATGGTTTGGAGAGATCAGGTCTCTTGCTGAGCTGTTGGGCATTAAAGCATAGTGGGGCGGGACGATTTTGGAATCAGCATTCGTCTCTAGATCGAGCGGGATACTCCTTCACCCAACTTGCCTCCCCTCGGGGTATGGCATAGGCGACTTAGGACCACAGGCATATCGCTTCGTTGACCTGCTGGCAGAAACCGGGCAGGTCTACTGGCAGTTGCTTCCCCTCAACCCCACCAGCCCGGAGACCGGGAATTCGCCCTATATATCCAGCTCTGGGTTCGCGCTCAATCCGCTCCTAGTAAGCCCTGAGCTGCTCGTGGTTGACGGGCTCCTCGATGAGGCAATACTGGACGCGATAAGGGTCCCCGAAACCAGCAGGATCCAATATAGGTCAGTCCACTCCGCAAAGCTCGAGATCCTAGAGAAGGCCTACAAGGCTTTCTTGAACAAGTGGAGCGAGTTCGCGGGGGATTTTGAGGACTTTTGCGCACGGAATTCGTACTGGCTTGAGGACTACGCAGTCTTCGCGGCACTCAAGGAAGAATTCGGGCTCCCCTGGTACCGGTGGCCCGAGGGGCTGAGGAGGAGGGTTCCGGAAGATCTCGGGTCGAGAAGGAAGGGGCTTGAACGTGCAGAGTTCCAAAAATTTGTGCAGTACTTGGCGTACAAGCAGTGGTCACGTTTGAGGGAACGCTGCCGGAGGAGAGGGATCAGGATATTCGGCGACCTCCCTTTCTACGTGAGCCACGACAGCGCCGATGTCTGGGCTTGCCCAGAGCTATTCAAGCTCGACAGCGAAGGCAAGGCCCTCTTCGTCAGCGGAGTCCCCCCTGATTACTTCAGCAAGACAGGGCAGCTCTGGGGGCACCCGGTCTATGACTGGGAGAGGCTGAGGGAGACCAGGTTCGAATGGTGGATGCGCAGGATGGAGCATAATGTCAAGATGTTCGACTTAGTCAGGATCGACCACTTCAGGGGGCTCCTTGCATACTGGGAGGTCCCTGCGAACGAAGAGACGGCGGTGAATGGCAGGTGGGTAAAAGCCCCTTCAGAGGAGTTCTTCAAAACTTTGAGGGGGCGGTTCCCCTCATTGCCTTTCGTGGCAGAGGACTTGGGTGTAATAACTGAGGACGTGGAAGCTGCCATCAAGGATCTGGGGATCCCAGGCATGAAAGTCCTTATCTTTGCATTCGACGGTAAGCCAGACAACCCTTACCTACCTGAAAACCACGAGATCAACTCGGTCTCCTACACAGGGACTCATGACACAAATACCGTCAGGGGATGGTTCAAGGAGGAGGCTACCGAGGATGTGAAGGGGAACCTCTTCAGGTACCTTGGCAAGACGGTAGGTGAGGACGGGATCGCCGCCGAGATGGTGAGGCTGGCTATGGGCTCAAGGTCAAGGCTCTGCATTGTGCCGATTCAGGACGTGCTGAACCTTGGGAGCGACGCCAGGCTGAACGTTCCATCGTCCCCGCTGAACAACTACCTTTGGAAGCTGGCAGGCGATCTCTTGAGCAAGGAAAGGCTTGCAGACTTCGCCCAAATCACCCAGGAGTCGGGTAGGTCAAGAATGCAATATGGATGAAGAATCATTCGGGCACTATCTCTTTTAGGCGATCCTTCAGGAGCCACCCCACAACAATGCCCGCGGAGACCCCAACAAATATGGCAATCCCCCACGCAAATGCCTGGGCAATTATTTTGAGGATCGCTACGTCGATCCCTAGCTCCGTCAGAGAGATGTCAATCACCACAAAATAGAGCGCCAGCTTCAAGAGGTTCCCCAGCATATCGGTGTAGAAGGCGGGGGCTCCCTCTTGGGAAAAGCTCTTTTTTGCGATCTCCCCAGCCCAGTCCGAAAGAGCTCCTCCAAAGATGAATATTACCAAGGAGATTATCAGATTCGGTATGAAGTTGAGCATGGCATTAACCGGGACCTCAAGGTACGGGATGTTGAGGCTTTGGAGTGCAAAGAGTAGACTGACTATGTATATCGACCATTTGCTTACTGACTTCATCAGCTCGGAGGCGGTAAAGCCGGATTTCAGGGCGGCTCTGCCGATCGCGGTCTTTCTCATGGTGACATCTAAACCGAATCTATCGACAGAACGACCCACAACCTCCCCGACCAGCCTCCCGACCACATATCCTAGCGCAACTATTACTGCGAAGACAGCCGCATGGTAACCAATGATCTTCAATTGCTCCAAGATCCATACGTACTCGATTGCCTGTGATGCGAAGGGCAGCAGCAGAAAACACCATCATATGGTTTGATAGTCATTTTATTTAAAGCTAATTGGGGCGTCCTGCCAGAATTTGACTGCAAGGTTTCGCACCAAGGCGGGTCTTCATATTGGAAAGATGCGTAACTTAAAAAAGGGCATTTTCGGAAAGGATACACCAAGGTTTCGGGTTTGATCAATTACAAATATAAAAATGAGGAAAGTTTTCGGTGACCAAGACTACTGATTCAAAGCAGGTTGCTGTTAACATCATGGAAAATGCTGGAGAGGACGATATACTCTGGTACAAAGACGCAATAATCTATGAGCTGCACGTAAGATCCTTCTTTGACAGCAACGGGGACGGCATCGGGGACTTCAAGGGGCTCACAAAGAAGCTGGACTACCTCAGCGACCTCGGGGTAACCGCGATCTGGATCCTGCCGTTCTACCCATCCCCGATGAAGGACGACGGTTACGACATATCGGACTACTTCGGCGTGGATCCACGGTATGGCACGCTGAAGGACTTCAAAGAGTTTGTAAGGGCCGCGCATGAGAGGGGAATGAAAGTAATAACTGAGCTCGTCCTCAACCACACCTCGGATCAGCACCCCTGGTTTCAGGAGGCGAGGAGAGCCAAGAAGGGCTCCCCCAAGAGGGACTACTACGTATGGAGCGTCGATCCGAGCAAGTTTGGGGAAGCCAGGATAATATTCAAGGACTTTGAAAACTCGAATTGGACGCTCGATCCGGTCTCTGGGGAGTACTACTGGCACAGGTTCTATTCCCACCAACCAGACCTGAATTACGACAACGAAGAGGTCAGGAAGAGGATACTCGAGGTAGTGGACTTCTGGCTTGGACTGGGCGTGGACGGACTCAGGCTGGATGCGGTGCCTTACCTCTTCGAGAGAGAGGGGACAAACTGCGAGAACTTGCCTGAGACCCACCAATTCCTCAGGGAGCTGAGGAAGCACGTGGACTCCAAGTTCAAGGGCAGGATGCTGCTCGCCGAGGCAAACCAGTGGCACTCCGACGCCATGATGTACTTTGGGGAGGGTGACGAGTGCCACATGGCGTTCCACTTCCCGCTGATGCCGAGGATGTACATGGCGATATTTGTCGAGGACAGGTTCCCGATCGTTGACATACTCGAGAGCTCTTCGGGGATCCCAGAGGAGTGCCAATGGGCGCTCTTCTTGAGGAACCATGACGAGCTCACCCTTGAGATGGTCACCGACGAGGAGCGGGACTATATGTACAGGGTCTATGCCAACAACAAGCTGTCGAGGATAAACCTCGGGATCAGGAGAAGGCTGGCACCGCTGATGGACAACGACCGGAGGAAGATCGAGCTAATGAACCTGCTCCTGCTCACGTTGCCAGGTACGCCCGTGATCTACTACGGCGACGAAATCGGCATGGGTGACAACTTCTACCTAGGCGACAGGAACGGCGTGAGGACGCCGATGCAGTGGTCTTCGGAGTTGAATGCAGGGTTCTCGAAGGCGAACCCCCAGAGGCTCCACTTGCCCGTGATAGTGGACCCAGAGTACCACTATGAGGCGGTCAATGTCGAGAACCAGATGAAGAGCCAGTCCTCCCTCTTCTGGTGGATGAAGCGGGCAATAAACGCGAGAAAGCACTTCAAGGCATTCGGCAGGGGTGAGATAGAGTTCCTCTACCCTGAGAACAGCAAGATACTTGCATTCATTAGGAAATACCGGGAGGAGAGGGTGCTAGTCGTGGCAAATCTCTCGAAGAAGCCGCAGGTCGCAGAGCTCGACCTATCTGGCTATGAGGGGCACACACCGAAGGAGATACTCGGTAACGCCCAGTTCCCAAAGATCGGGAAATCGGGCTACGTTTTGACTTTTGACCCATACGGATACTATGTCTTTTCGCTCTCCAAGGAGGGGCAGAGGCCCATAGTGACAAAGATGGAGATCGCAGTGAAGGAGCCGAGAGAGCTTGGTTCGAGAAGCGTGCTTGAGAGGCTCGAAACCGAGGTCTTGCCGGCATTCTTAGTGGGGCAGAAATGGTTTGTCGGCAGAAACAGGGAAATAGACAGGATCAAGTTCAGAGATATAATCCATTTAGAAGACGGGGCGATCGAGTTCGAAGGGATCGCGATAATCGATGTCTTCTATTCGCAGGGACTGCCAGAGACGTATGTGCTGCCTCTTATTTACATCGACGATGCTGATCAAAGGCGCGAGATCGAGGAAAGGGCACAGGATTTCATATTAGCGAAGGTCAAGTCAGGCTCAGGCGAGGGCATCTTATGCGACGCATCGGCTAGCAGCTCATTCGCCAAGCTGATGCTCTCAAATATACTAAGGAGAAGGAGCCTGAAAGGCAGGAACGCCGAGGTAAGGGTCGCTGCGAGGGAGAGGTTCAAGGTACTCAAAGGGTTGAGGCCTGAAGGGATCGGGATAAGGCCACTGCTGGACCTGCGCAATACCTCAATCCTATATGGCGACCAAGCACTGCTCAAGATCTACCGGAAGGCTGAGGAAGGCAAAAATCCGGAGGTCGAAATCCTTGATCACCTGAACAACCCCTCATTCCCGAACGCCCCTGACCTGCTGGGTTCCATCACGTACCAAGAGAGGGGGGGCGAGCCGATCGTCATTGCTTCCCTACAGGAATTTATACCGAACGAGGGGGACTGCTGGAGCATGCTTCTGGGGGAGCTTGAGGGGT
Source organism: Methanosuratincolales archaeon (assembly GCA_937930465.1). Classification (GTDB taxonomy): domain Archaea; phylum Thermoproteota; class Methanomethylicia; order Methanomethylicales; family Methanomethylicaceae; genus Methanosuratincola. Next base: position 9,521 of record CALGKV010000076.1, read on the forward strand.
ATTTCGCCCGAGTCGCAACCATAAGGTATGAGGGAAGGAGCCCGTCTTTTGACTTATTTGGCGAGGACCCTGTTCCAGAAGGGTTTGCCAAGATGGTCGGGGCCCGGACGCTTGATATCATAAGGCTTCTGGCATCGAGGACAGCAGAGCTGCACATGTGCCTATTCGCGAGAGGAGAGGATCCCGACTTCATGCCAGAAAGATTTAATTATCTTTATCAGTTCGCCTTGTACCAAGGCCTGTCCAGCTACATCAGGCGCATCCTGAGGACTCCGAAAATTAGGTCGTCATTGCGTGAAGGGGAAAAGACAGGCTTCCAATCAATATTCGACCGTCAAGCCAAGATTGACGAAAAGTTAAGGCGCCTCAGGCAATTGAGGACGGATGCGCTGAGGGGGAGGATCCATGGGGATTACCACCTGCAGCAGGTGCTCCTTACCGGAGATGACCTCGTTATAATAGATTTTGAAGGCGAGCCTACAAAGGCACTTAGCGAGAGGAGGATAAAGAAGTCGCCTTTGGTCGACGTGGCTGGGATGATAAGGTCTCTGCACTACGTGGCATACACCGCATTAGCCAGGATCCAAGCGAATCCCGCCGTAGCCGAGAGGGGATACCTTGAGGGCTGGGCTAGAGCGTGGTACCTTTGCTGCGCCAAGGTTTTCTTACAGGGGTATGTATCGCGACTAAAAGATTCAGAGCTTATACCGAAGGATAGAGAAAGCTTTGAGGCCCTGCTAGAGGCTTTCATGCTCGAGAAGGCGTTTTATGAGCTGGAGTACGAGGTAAACAACAGACCTGAGAACGCATGGATCCCAATAAAAGGCATACTCGACATTATATGATATCAAAGGTAATTCCGATGGCGGCTGATAGCGGTAGAGGAGGCATGCCTGGAGAGGTGAGGGCACATCCAGTCATGACCGATTTCGATGTCTATTTGTTCAGGCAAGGGAGGCACAGTAGGCTTTACGATAAGCTGGGCGCACATCCAATGGATCTGGATGGGGAGTGTGGCGTTCATTTTGGGGTCTGGGCGCCTAACGCTGAAAGCGTCTACGTGATCGGAGACTTCAACGGCTGGAGGCCTGAGCACAGGCTCTTCCCCAGGGGAGACGGTTCAGGGATATGGGAAGGGTTCCTGACCGGGATTGGCAAAGGGACCCTCTACAAGTACAGGATCGAATGCGGGGACGGGCGTTGCTTCGACAAGGCGGACCCTTTTGCCTTCAGATCAGAGATCCCCCCTGCCACAGCCTCAATTGTATGGGACTTGGATTATCTTTGGTCTGACAGGGAATGGATGGAAGCAAGGTGGAAGTGCAACTCGCTCAAGTCCCCGATCGCGATTTACGAATGCCACATTGGGTCCTGGAGAAGGAGGAAAGACGGCGCTTGGCTCACCTATGCAGAGCTCTCGGAGGAGATTCCAAAATACCTGGAAGAGACGAAGTTCACCCACCTTGAGCTGCTTCCTGTCATGGAGCACCCGTTCTACGGATCATGGGGGTACCAGACAACGGGCTATTTCTCACCGACCGGGAGGTATGGGGATCCCCAAGGCCTAATGCGTCTCATCGACCGTGTGCACCAATCTGGGAAGGGGGTTTATTTGGATTGGGTCCCATCCCACTTCCCCACCGATGCTCACGGTTTGGCCTACTTCGATGGCACGCACCTCTACGAGTACGAGGATCCAAGGAAGAGGTGGCATCCCGACTGGAGGAGCTACATCTTCGATTATGGGAAGAATGAGGTGAGGTCTTTCCTGATCAGCAGCGCGGCTTTTTGGCTGGACAAGTACCATGCAGACGGGCTGAGGGTGGACGCCGTTGCATCAATGCTGTATCTCGACTACTCGAGGAAGGATGGCGAATGGGTTCCGAATGAGTACGGCGGTAGGGAGAACCTCGAAGCAATATCCTTTATCAGGGACCTGAACGAGGCGGTCTACAGGGAGTTCCCTGATGTCCAGATGATAGCCGAGGAGTCCACAGCTTGGCCCATGGTATCAAGACCGACTTACTCGGGTGGGC
>CALGKV010000077.1 GCA_937930465.1 Methanosuratincolales archaeon
AAAGCCTCCTGAAAAGCGCCTCCGTCTTAGGAGAAGGGAAGACACTGACAAGGGTATAGGTAAGCTGAACCCATCTACCATGAAATACCTCCAGATAAACGATAGATTTGAGGTTGTCGTGGCCGGAAAAAAGAAGATGGAGCTTAGAGCCCTCCCCTTCCCAGACATCCCTGAAAATGAGGTTTGGGCTAATGCAGAGGAGATGCGTGTTCAGGGTTTATCAGACAACTCGATAGCGACGATAAGGAAGATCTAATTGATATTCACTTTCTCATTTTTGCATAAGCTGAAGCCTTTATCCCAGCCATAGCGCCTTGCCCCGCAGCCAAGATCACTTGGTGGCTTTTTCCCGTGCAATCGCCCGCTGCAAATACGCCGGCTATGTTCGTTTCCATTTCGTCGCCGGTTTTTATGAATCCCTTTTCGTCTACTGCAATCCCAGCCTTCTTCAGTATCTCGACGGTTGGTACTGATCCCACAGCTATGAATGCCCCGTCCACAAACAGCTTTTCTTGGGCGCCCCCTTTCTCAATCACAATCCCTTCTAGCTTCTCCTTTCCCAGCAATTCCAAAACCCTCACGCCTGTTAGGGGCTCAATCCCTGACTCTCTAATCTTTGCCAGGTAGCTCTCGTCGGCAGTTATCCCCTCCCCCCCGACCAGCCATTGTATCTTTCCAGCGAGCGATGAGAGGTACAGGAGATCGCTCGCAGCCTCGTTACCGCCCCCAATTACCGCCACATTCTTATTCCTGAAGAAGAAACCATCACAGGTGGCGCAGTAGGAGACTCCCCTGCCGAGCAACCTTTCCTCCCCTGGTATCTGCAGCTTCTTCTGTCTGAGCCCTGTAGAAATCACCAGTGCCTTAGACACGTAGCGATCGTTGGCTGAAACTACTTCCTTTACCTCTCCAGTGAGCTTGAGTTCTCTGGCCCCCTCTCCTGGTTTAATCATCGACCCGAATTTTTCCGCCTGCTTTACGAACCTCGAGATCAGTTCTGTTCCGGAGATGCCTTCTGGGAACCCCGGGTAATTGTCGATAATGTGGGCATAAGTGGCCCTGCCGCCTACAACCGATTCCTCAAGGACGACCGTCCTGAGGCTCTGCCTCGAAGAATAGATGGCTGCCGCAAGCCCTGCAGGTCCTGCGCCGATTATGAGCACATCACACTCCAATTTTTTCACACTTCCCGAAGACCAGTTCCCAAACTGTAAATTGTGCCACCGGTCTAAAATCTCTTCCCTGATCAGGTTAGCATTTTGAGAATTCGACCCAAAATTTCATCGGCATGTGCATTCAGAACATTACTATTTTGTGCCCTTATAGTATTTTTATTTAAATTAGGTGCTTTTATGACTAAAACTTTATTAAAGACTTTAGCTTCTTTTAGCGCGTCCTTCAGGGGATGTTTGGTTTGACCTACCAGAAAGAGCTGAGCGATCTTGAAAACAAGGCCTACCGAAAGTCGCTGGATCTCCTAACTGACCACGCGAGGAAAGTTCAGGAAGTTGTAAGATCGTTGACGTTGATGATTGAGGATTATGCTTCATCGAAGGGAAACATGGAAAATTACTACATGGAAGTCTCTGAACTAGAGGAAAAGGCGGACGATTTAAAGATAGAGTTGATTGACACGCTGACGAAATCGGCGCCTGGGATCCTTTACAGGGAGGATTTTCTCAGGCTGATGTTCAATGTAGAGAAGATCGCCGAGATCGCCCAAACGGTTTCAAGGCTCATACTCAAGCTCTCCAAGAGCGGCCTAAAGGTTGATCCAAGGATCGCTGATGATCTGATCTCACTTGCAGGCGAATCCTTGTCTGCTTACGAAAAGCTCAGGAATTGCATTATGGCACTTGCAATGAATCCAATGTATGCCCTGAAGCTAGTTGGAGATGTGCACTCTGCAGAAAGCAAGGTCGATCTAATGCAGCAGGATCTCGACCTCCGGATAATTATGGAGGTGAAGGATCAGGGCTGCGTGCTGATCTGCAGGGATTTGGTTGCAAACCTTGAGCTAATGGTAGACACAATGAGGGACGCCTCTGACGATGTGAGGGTGCTCGCACTGCACCGCGTGCTTTGATCCGATCAGACCTATAACTGCTTTGGGAAAGAAGGATCGAGGGGAGTCTGGAAGGCGTCAAGCAGTTGTAGCGGTTCGTAAGGGCTGCGCTCGTCTCCAATAGTGAATGTAGTGCCACTCCTTTTTTTCAAGCGTATCTTTACTGGCAAACTTTATAATTGGTGGCATGATATACTCAAAAGCTAGTCTTCATTTCTGGTGTGTCGTGATGGGATCTTCTGTGCCTGTGGCAACAATAATCGGATCCAGGATTATCGTGCTTTCGAAAGCCCAGGGGGCAAAGCTCTACAAGGAGGGTTTTTTTGGCAAGCCGGTCAATGTCCACAAGCCAAAGGACACCGAGGTCGATGCCCCCTTGGAGCTGTCCATCTTCGAAGCGAACTACCTGCTTGAAAAAGGGCGGATATCAGTAGAGCAGGATGGCCGCGCGATCCCATCAGAAGAGCTTTTGCAGCTCTCAAGAGCGAGCTTCAGGCTCTTTGACGAGCTCTATGCAGTTTACAAGGATCTGCGAGAGAAGGGTTATGTCGTAAGACCTGGCATGAAATTCGGATCAGACTTTGCAGTGTATGAGTACGGTCCAGGGATCGACCATGCCCCGTTTGTCATACATGTGCTCCCCAGCTCTGCAGAGGTCGATCCAATTGAGATAGTCAGGGCAGGTAGGCTCTCCCATACCGTGAGGAAGAAGTTCATACTCGCCACTCTGGATAAGTGCAGAAACAGGGTCCTCTACTTTATGTTCATGTGGTGGAAGGCATAGCGACCCTTCTTCCAAGAAGCCAATGCAAGGGTCACTCCGTGCCCTCGGTCCATCCTCTTACATAAGCCTCCTGTTCCTTCGTCATTGTGTCGATCTTCACCCCCATTGTTTCGAGCTTAAGCTTGGCAACCGCTCTGTCGATCTCCTTAGGAACGTCGTATACATCTGGCTTGAGGCTTTTTCCTTCTTTGATTATGAACTCGACAGAGAGCGCCTGGTTTGCGAAGCTCATGTCCATCACCTCGCTTGGGTGCCCCTCTGCAGCGGCAAGGTTGACGAGCCTTCCCTCTGCCAGGAGGTAGATCTTCCTTCCGCACTTCATCAGGTACTCGTCAACATTCTGCCGTAGGCGCCTTCTCTCGGATGCCTCTTCCCCTAGCGCAGTCGTGTCAATCTCGACATTGAAGTGGCCTGTATTCGCCAGGATCGCCCCGCTCTTCATCAGCCTGAAGTGTTCCCTCCTGATCACGCTCTTGTTGCCTGTGGCAGTGACGAATATATCCCCTATTTTGGCGGCATCTTCCATGGGCATAACTTCAAATCCGTCCATGACCGCCTTAAGTGCCTTCATCGGGTCGACCTCAGTGACGATCACCCTAGCTCCCATGCCCCTCGCCCTGTTTGCTAGCCCCCTGCCACAGTGGCCGTAGCCTGCGACCACAAAATTCTTACCAGCCAACAAGACATTGGTAGCCCTCATTATGCCGTCGAGGGTGCTCTGCCCAGTCCCATAGACGTTGTCAAAGTCCCACTTTGTCTCCGCATTGTTGACAGCTATAACTGGGTACTTCAGCACCCTGTTCGCCGCCATAGCCTTAAGCCTGACGACCCCTGTGGTGGTCTCTTCGGTGCCCCCGACCACCTCCGAAATATTTCCTTCTCCGGAGTGCAAGATCGTGATTAGATCTGCACCGTCGTCCATAGTTATCTGAGGATCCCTCTTAAGCGCCTCCCTGAGGCAAGTGTAGTACTCTTCTTTAGTCTGCCCCCTCCAAGCGAAGACGCTAACGCCCTCCTCTGCCAGGGCCGCAGCCACCTCGTCCTGAGTAGAGAGCGGGTTGGATCCAGCAAGAGCAACCTCCGCACCCCCATCGACGAGAGCACGGATGAGGACCCCTGTTTCCTTGGTGACATGCAAGCAAGCCGCTATTCTCTTCCCCTTGAGCGGGATCTCTTCTGAGAACCTCCTCCTTATGCTCATCAGGACCGGCATGTGGTCCTCTGCCCACCTGAGTAGGCTCTTCCCTCTTTCCGAAAGTCCAAGATCCTTGACCTTAGAGTCCAAGATCTACACCTTCCAAACTGTGGCAATAATGTCTCCATACATATAAAAAGAGTCAGTCCAGCCTAGTTTGTAGTCTCGTCAGGACCTTCAAGTCAAGCCTGACTCTCTGGAGATCAGCCATTGGAATCTTTAGCCTAGCCTCTTCTGAAGTCATGTATTTGACAGGCATTCCTTTGTCGATCCACTTCTCCCTTATGGCCTTTTCAAGCTCCGGGTCCTCGATGTTTGGATTGAAACTCTTTTTCACGAGACCCACGAGCTCAGCGTCACGAATCCATTCGCCTGGCGTGACGGTGTGGGTGTCGTCGTAAGCTTGGTGCACCTCGATCGAGTCCAGCCTCTCGCCAGCCAAGTCCATGTAGTCCCCCTTGGAAAGGGCTATCGTTATGTAAATGTAATGCAGGAACTCGTGGGCTGCGCAAGCCCTCAGCAAGTCCTCGCGTGAGAGTATGACAAATGGCACGGAGAAGACGACGCAAGGCTGGAGATCCCCCTGGTACTCCATCAGCTTGCAGGCTGCATATATGGCGGCCCCAGAGAAAGTGGATGAGGGGTACCTGATTATTGTGAGGGCAGGCTCAAAGAATACAGGTGGATATTGCAGGCCCGATGCTTC
>CALGKV010000078.1 GCA_937930465.1 Methanosuratincolales archaeon
ACGACCTCAAATGCATGGCCGAACAATATCAAGTGGCTTGTTATACGCTGCATCTCGTGTGTGATAACCCGAATGTAATTCGCGCGCGGAGGGACCTCGATCTTTAGCCCACCCTCAATTACCCTGACGGCGTTCCAGGCATGCACATGCGAGCAGATGCCGCAAACCCTCTCTGCGATAAGGAGGGCCCTCTCTACAGGCAGCCCATCGAAGAGCTTCTCGATGCCCCTATATGCCATGTTAATGTTCAGCTCGCAGTCCTCCACTATCTCGTCATTGACGAACAGCCTTATGCGGTATGGCTCTATCAGTGCCGGGTGAACCGGCCCGAAAGATAGTTCTTTCTCGATCTCTACGCGTTTTTCCCCGCTAGTCATTTTTACGGTGCCTCCAGAATCTTTGGCAGTGCCTTCACGACCCCGGCTATCACATCTTCCGGCCGCGGGGCGCATCCAGGAACCTTCACGTCTACGGGTATAACAGTGTCTACAGGCGCCCAGATCTCCTCGTTCTGACCGATGTCCCCAACGAGGTTCTTGTACACATTCCCGTTCACTGCGCAGGCTCCGACGGCCACTACTCCCTTCGGTTCTGGTATTGACTCATATATCTTCTTAAGGGGCTCGACCATCTGCCAAGCGACAACTCCAGAAACAATGAGTACATCAGCCTCCCTCGGGTTCCAAGTCAGGAGGACCCTGTACTGCTCCACATCATACCTGGGTGAAAGCACAGCATTGACAATCTCTATATCGCAACCGTTGCAGCCCCCGGTGTATGCCACCATCACGTGTATTGCGTTCTTACGACTCGTAGCCTTAAGATTCATTTCCAGTACCTCCCTTTAATATCAAGGAAAAGCTCGAAGAGGGGATCAGTTTCCTGAGCTCATCTATCTTCTCAGGAGGGGCCCTAATCGGCTTCTTTAGGATTTCCTGGATTGTCATTTTTGGAGTGCCGACATCCCTAGCGTGGATAGGGGCAGCCTCCCCGAAGACAGAGTAAATTGGGCAGAAGTCGTGGCAGTTGAGGCAAAAGATGCACCTCAAGAGATCTATACGCGGCACTTGGGTCTTTGTGTACCCCTCAACAATCTCAACAGGCCTCTCAAGCGGAACCATTGTTATCGCATGTGTGGGACAGACGTTGTAGCACCCTGCGCATCCTATGCACATCTCGTCCAAAACTGTTTCCAAAGGCTGGACGCTCATGGTGAGTATCTTCTTCCTCATAGCCATGCTCGTCGCACGGTCTGCTTTAGTTAAGACCCTCAGCAGATTCCTGTAAGCTCCTTGGAGCATGATCCTCAGGAAAGTAATCATGGGAACACCACCACATCATTAGCTATTCCAGAGACGTTCTTTGTGTCATATACTTTCACGAGTCGGATGCACTCAGCAGGGCATGTCGTGGCGCAGGCCCCACACCCGATGCATTTATTTTCGTCAATATAGGCAAGCCCGTCCTTAATGTATGGGGCATGGTCTCCCTTGAGCGTCACCTTGCAAGCCTCAACGCATAGTGAGCAACCAATGCACATATCCCTGTTGATTTGTATGCGGTGCTCGACAAGCTTCCGCTCCGGAAGGGCAGACCTGATGGGTATGGCGTTTGCAGGGCAATCTGAAGCGCATATTTCGCAGAGTATGCATTTTGACACGTCGACTAACGGCTTCTTTTCAGTGATCGGGTTGAAGGAGATCGCTTCAGTCGGGCATACCCTGCTGCAAGTCCCGCACCGGATGCAGTCATCAGTAATGCTGCCGTCCCATGAGACTGGCTTTATGGAGAGGGCCCCAACAGGACATGACTTGACGCACCTGCCGCACATGACGCAGTAGCCTCCAGGGTATCTTTCCTTCAAGTACATCGTCTTTGGAGGGCAGACCCTTACGCATTCGCCGCACAGGACGCAGAGATCCGGGTTGAGCTTAACGCGCCCTAGCTGGAAAGAGAGCGCTTCGGTAGGGCAGGATTTGACGCACAAAGAGCAGAGGGAGCAGTTTATGATAGATGCTCTTGCGTCACCCTTCTTGATTGAAGGTTTCCCATCAACAATCACTATCGCCTTGAGAGGGCAGTTCTCGTAGCAGCGCATGCATGTGACGCAGTTTAGCTTGACCCTCCTATCGGCGTATGACTGGATTTTAGAGTAATGCATACCTACCTCTTCGGGCTTTATCTTACCTTCAAAGGAGTCGATAGCCTTCACCGGGCAGACCTCAGCGCAGAGGTTGCAGTGCGTGCACTTCCCTTTCTCCTCTACCGTGAACCTTATAGCACCCGTTGGGCAGAAGTTTCTGCATCTACCGCAGAGCATGCACTTAGACATGTCCCGGATTATCTTCCTCTTGGATGTCTGCTTCTGTTGCTGCTTCACTGCTTGGAATGTCATTTCTCTGCCTCCGCTTTTGCCGCAATCGGCTTTCCTTCTATTAGCTCCCTGATCTTTTCTGGTGTGGCAATCTCCATCAGCATTTGATAGTCTACAGGTCCCTTGATCAGCTTGATTGCGTCTACCCTTGCGTTCTTGGGGCAAACCTTTACGCATAGACCGCACCTTACGCATATCCCTTTGATGTGCCTGCCCCTCACATTGTCCTCCAAGAACTTTGCAAAATCAAAGGGGCAATGCTTGACGCATAGACCGCAAAGGGTGCACCTGGATCTGTCAACATAGTAACCGCCAAACTTGTTCTTCCTTATAGCACCCGTTGGGCAAACGGATGCACAAACCCCGCAGGTCGTGCAGCTGAACGGCAGACCATCGGGGTGCTTAATGCAGTCAGTAGGGCAGGCTTCCCAGCACTTGCCGCATTTGTCGCAGTCTGTTGTTGTGAAATACAATTACTGGATACCTCCTTTCGCGAAGGACTTTCCTATGAGCAAACCAATAGTTGCAGAAATAAATTTAAGCGAAAAGGTTATGTGCTCGAAGAATACGCCGCCTAAAACGCTGCTGTAATGTATTGGTGCCTCAAAGAGGAAAGCAGCCACAACGCTCATGGCCAAGATCAGCAAGGTCGTCCGGCGCGAAAGATTGCTCCTGAGTTGAGTGCCCAATGCAACTCCCAATATGAACGCAACAACGGTTAGCGTGACCTCTCCTAAAGCCAAAGGAAACAGCATCATTCTAATTTTTCCTCCTCTGGATCGGACCAGCCATATATGAAGGCAAAAAATATCAGGCAGATTGCACCGATTACGTTAAACGCCTCTCCAATGTTAATAATAGGGAGTATTCCCGAGGTTGCATAAAATACGCCTTCCTTGAGCTGCAACGCCAGCTTAAATGGTTCTCCAAACACCGTTTTGAGGATCTCAGGAACCTCCCCAGGGAATGAAGACAACCAAGACCACAAGTCTGAACCTACGTTGTATTGCCAATAGCCTGTGGTCAAGTAACCAGGAAGCCCCATCAGCACATAGAGCCCCCAACCGAATGCCCCGAGGGCTACAAGCGTCTTCTTTTTGATTTCAAACGGCGACTTTTTGCCGTAAATTATGACAGAAAGCAGGTATGCAGAAGAGACAATGACGCCGCACTGGAAGCCTCCCCCACCCGAGGTCGGCGCTTCGAGCACTACGAGCAACCCGTAAGCAATAAGCAAGATTACCACAGGTAAGGCGAAATACTTTAGCAATACCGGCATTGTTTCTGTCTTCAAGTCCATTCCGGTAACCTTCACAATTTCATCTTCTTCAGGAACTTTGAGTCTAACCAGACCCCTGCCAAGAACAAGCACAGAAACAACAGCCCCAACGTAAATCACGCCGGTTTCGAGAAGAGTGTCTATTGCCCTGTAATCGTAAACCCAAGAGGCCAGATTGTTGGGAGCCATCTTGTATGCAAGTTTGTTGTATTCTTCACTAATCCCTCTAGCCACATTTCCTTCGAGCTGGAGGAAGGAGGAGAAAACCCCAAAGAAGATTATGAACAGTGCCGCTGCGGCCACTACGCCTTTGATCCCTCGTAGCTCTTTAGCATCCATATTTATATCCCCCACAGAGTGACTGCTAGAATTATAGAGAAGTAGACTATAACCCAGAAAAGCACCCTATTCAGATCATTCGAGTTCTCCAGTTCCACGGTCCTTATTATTGGCGCAAAGTATGCCACCATGATTGCAGCCCCGAGTAGCAAAACGATACCGAGCGGTATTAGGAAAATCCTAAAGAGGGATGCGAGCAGCATCACAAAGACAGCCATCTGAAGCTCTCCGCTCGAATACCCCGTGATTGCATCTGTAGATCCCTCTCCTCCGAAGATGCTGGTAAGGTATCGCTTAATTTTGTCGTAAAGAGAATCTATGGAACCCATGGAACCAACACCACCTTCAATGCGGATTCGTTGATGAAACTAAATGCGAGTTGCGGATAAACCCCCAAGATTAATGAGATCGAAAGAAGAACGACCAGGGAAATAAAGACCACATCAGGCATTTTGAAACGCCCTACATAAGACTCAGATGTTTTTTCTGGTTCAGGTTTAAGGAAAATCGAATATATTGCTCTGAAGAGTGCTACAAATGTGGATACGCTAACCATTAGAATGACAGCAGCGACCTCGGGCAACCCCTGCTCAAGAGCTGCCTGCAATAGAATAAGCTCGCTCTGGAAACCGTTGAATGGAGGGATTCCAGAGGCTGCCATTGCGCCCAATACAGCGAATGCAGCCAACCATGGCGATTTCTTTGCAACTCCGCCGCCGAACTTGATTGAAGTGCTCCCTTTGCCAAAATACAGCAGCATCTCGCAGCATATGAGAAGTATGCTCATGTATATCACATCATTGAGCGCCTGGAAAATACCTCCTACAATGCCCCGGTAGGTGCCCAGAGACAAACCTACTGTAACCAGACCGCTGTGGCTGACTATCAAGTAAGCGAGAATCCATCTTAAGTCAGTCTGTATGAGCGCCATGACCACGCCAAATATCATAGTCAAGACGCTTATCACGAGCATGACATCCGTTGCAAATGGAAGAGATCCAAACAACCTGAGCATAACAATCCCTATTGCAACAAGCATGAGCTTAGACTGGGTCTGAAGCAAAACGGTTCCATGAGGGAATGCAGAACGATAAACATCAGACTTAAGGGGATGAACGGGAACCAGCCCACCGGCATAGACCCACGCCAAGGTTAGGAAGGCAAAAGCGACATACAGCACTGCATACATGCCTCCCAAATCATTTGACATGAGAAAATGAATTGCATCGGTAATGTTGACATATCCGGTCAAGCCAAGGATCAAGCCCAAAGAAATAGCCAGCCCTGAGCCTGCGAGGGCTGAAAAGAAAGTGTACTTCAGCGCGGCTTTCTGTGCGTAGGCAGTGCCGGAGGAGGCAACAAGCCCGGCTACCAGAAGGCTACCCAACTCAACCGCAATCCACAAATGGTAAAAGTCATTGGTCATCAGTACCGCTGCGGCAGACACGTATGTAAGGAAGATTATAGCGAGATACGGCCCCAAGTTCTTGCTAAGTGACTTTGTAGCGATGAGAACCGTGAAAAGAAGGAGTAGAGACATCAGTCCAATTAAGATCTGCTGGAGAGGGCCATAATAGTACTCAAGAGAGAGTTTCCATGAAAAAACGCTTGCGGTGAATGTGTATGTGCCGTCGGAGTTGACAGCAGGGTGCCCAGCGAACCAATGGAAACCGTAAGGCGAGAGAACAGCGATCGCAAGAACTGCAATAGATGCCCCTACAGATATTGCTCTGATCGCCTTTGTTTTATTGTACAATAGATTAACCAATATTGCAGTCAAAATTGGTATGATTATTAGGAGAGGCACAGACCAGAGATTGGTTACCGCTTCGTTCATTCACGATCACCTTTCAGAACTTTGGAAGCTTTCAAAGACCCATAACGCCTGTAGAGAACCACAATGAGGGCAGCCAAGATTGCAGTAGTGCTGACCCCAATCACTATGTTGGTCAGGACAATTCCAGGTCCGAAAATCAACGCAGCTTCGTTGGGAAATTCAAAGATCGAGGCGTCTGGTTCAAGGATAGGGACGATCCCGCCTTGTACATATCCAAGCGAAACCAGCGCTAGATTCACTCCGTCGCTTAGGAGAGTGAAAGCTATCAGCTTCTTGATAAGGTTGTCTAGGTAGAGCATTCCAGCTATTCCGACAACAACCAAAACAGTGGCTGCGATGAACCCGAGGAGCTGCAGTGAGATTTCAATCACTTTCCTCATGCCTCCGGGTCTTCAGTATTGCTAGGATTATTATCCCAGGCATCAGAACTGTCCCCACAATGGCCTGGGTGAGCCCCAGGTCTGGGGCCAAAAGCGCATGGAAAAGGAATGCAAGGGCTATGCTTTCTGCGCCGGTTATGTAAGCAGCTCTAAGAAGATCCTTCTGAAGCAGGGCAGCTATGGCCCCTATTGTTACCCCTACAACCATCAGGTAAGCAACAGTCATGAAGGCGTCAATCATTTCTCAGACCTCCGCTGGTTTACATAATAATATGCATTAGCCAGAGCCCCTCCGGTGAATGGGACGAAAAGGAAAAAGAAGAAGCCGACAGCGACCAGATCGATCCTCAAGATGAGTATACCTGCAAAGATCATTACGAGGGAGCTGACAGTGTCTATGACCCCTGCGATGTGGTTCCGCACATAGAATATATTTGAGCCATACTCGTCCCCAAACCTAAAGAGACCTATTGTCGCAGCAATCATTGGAGGAACTCCGGCAAATAGAATGCCCGCAGCCCCTATCTTCATCACTGCGAGGGCTGATCTTTCTAGCTCATTGCCTAAAAAGGACAGTATGCCTACACTTATGAGAAATGCAGCGAACAGATACAATACAAGCTTGCTTGGATCGACTACAAAAGATCCTCTCTTAATGTTCCAAGACACGTAGGCAAATATTGCTGCAGCGTAAACTACAGTGAATATCTCGACTATCATGCCTTTTCACCAGTCCTGAATAGCCGTGCGAATAGGATGGTACCCACGGATCCGACTACGAGGAGTGCAATTGCAGTATCCCTAGCAAAGCCAACATTGAAGAGCTCAGGGAGAGATATCAGGTACAAGCTTACCCCTGCAACTGTAGTGAAGGCGCTAACGCCCATCAATGAAGTCACCGCCTCCCCCTTAAGAGCCATCCTAATTGCCCCGAGACCGGCTGCTGTTGCCGCGACCATGAATACGAGGGCAGCCCAGAAGAACACTGCATCAGCCAATCCTATTAGGAATTCAGCCTCGCTCATTTTCCTATCCACCCCTCTATATGAGGTTCCAAGGGAATTATGTCGCCTCTCGCCCTCGGGAATATGGTGGCTACGTAGAGTTTCTTGCCCTCGACATCGATATCAATCGTGACCGTACCGGGGGTGTAGGTTATGCTGTTGGCAAGCATTATCTGAGGCACAGGTTTCTCCAGAACGGTGTCAATAACATGAATATATGGGTCTATCTCACCATTGAGGCACCTTTTTGATACGTCAATAACGGAGCCAATTATTTCTCTGACCAACCTCAGCCAGAACCTTACGCCCCACATAAATCCCATTGCTTTCACCTGACTCCTGTCTTCAGACCCTCTATAAACTGCCTGGCGTAGTCCATGTAAAGGCCCTCATCGCCGGGCTTGACTTCTACGGCAACACCCCTGTCCTTTCCAGAACCGATGTACAGATGCAGATGCACGGTCCTTCCTGATCCCTTCTTATGCAGGTGGATGTACCCTACCGCAGGATCCTCTGAGGCAATAATGTAGTTCAATTTGGAGGCGACCTCTTTTGTCTTTGAGTAGAGGTCCCCCCCATTCAAGAAGACTCGCGTATACAAGATAGGCATCATGTACACCGTTTAACGCTGATTTTAGAAGTGGGGTAATTTATAACATTTGCCCTTTTGGACTGATTTAGTACGCGAAAATTAAGATGACAGATAATAAAGTGCAAAAAAGCTAATGGGATGACCTTTTGCTAGAAAAGCCGGATAGCAGGTTTTTGGAGTTACACATCACGATATAAGGAGCCTACGATTACATAGGTATTCCTGAGGCGGCTTCATGATGCGGGTAGTGGCTGACTTGCACATACATGGCCCCTACAGCAGAGCCACAAGCAGGAACATGGATTTCAAGACTCTCGAGAGGTATGCTGAGATCAAAGGCATAGATGTCATTGCAACGGGGGATTTCACACACCCTAAATGGAGAGAGGGCATGAAAAATCAATTCGTGGAAGAGGATGGGCTGTACCGTCTGAAGGATGGCGGTAAGATCAGGTTCATAATATCAGGAGAGGTTTGCACCTCATCGATCTTTAGAGATAGGGCAAGAAGGATCCACCATCTAATCTTGCTCCCATCGTTGGAAGTGGCTGATCAGGTAAGCGAGGAGCTGGAAAAAAGGGGCGACCTAACAGCAGACGGGAGACCGATGCTAATGATGAGCGGGGCCGAGCTTGTCGAGACGGTGATGGATTTCGGCGAGCTTAATATGGTGATACCAGCCCACATCTGGACCCCTTGGTTCTCACTATTTGGCGATAGGGGGGGCGTGGACAGGGTAGAAGAGTGCTACGATGACCAAACGCCTCACATTTACGCTATAGAGACGGGCTTGTCTTCTGACCCGCCGATGAATTGGAGGGTCAGCGCACTGGACAGGTTCACATTAGTCTCTAACAGCGACAGCCATAGCCCATCGAAGATCGGCAGGGAAGCCAATATTATCGAAGTCGATGCTCTCAGTTACAATGATCTAGTGGAGGCGATAATGCGCCATAAAGAGAGGGTCACGACGATAGAGGTTGAACCCGCATTTGGGAAGTATCACTGGACGGGGCACAGGAATTGCGGGGTCGCTGTACCTCCAGAGGAGGCGGTCAGGATGAGAGGGATCTGTCCTGTCTGCGGGAAGAGGATGACTAAGGGAGTTGCAGAGAGGGTGGAGGAGCTCTCTGACAGACCTCCGGGATCCAAGCCCCCTGATGCACAAAGCTTCCACAAGGTATTGCCATTGATTGACACCATCGCTGTTGCTCTCAGGAAAAGTCCGTCATCCTCTGAGGTCGTGGCAGAGTATTGGAAGATGGTAAACGCCTTCGGT
This sequence comes from Methanosuratincolales archaeon, assembly GCA_937930465.1. Taxonomy (GTDB): domain Archaea; phylum Thermoproteota; class Methanomethylicia; order Methanomethylicales; family Methanomethylicaceae; genus Methanosuratincola. Next base: position 9,085 of record CALGKV010000078.1, read on the forward strand.
GCAGAAATAAGAATCTTGCTAGAAGTTCCTGTGGAGTCAATAAGGGAGAAGCACGGCAATGATATAGCTGAAGCGATCATGCTTAACCGTGAGAACAGAATCGAGGTGGAGCCGGGCTATGATGGGGTCTATGGCAAACCGAGGGATGGTAACAGAGCCGAGAGTGATCTGGGAAGCAAGGAGAGATTTTTTAGGAAGAGATTCAACCTAGAAGATTACATCTGAAGATGGTTGATTATCATGACAAACCCAGAGAGGAAGGCCTGGAGCCAAGACTACAGCGGGTGGTTTCACAAAGTCATAGCAGAAGTTCCGATATACGACACCAGGTACCCTGTCAAGGGGACCGGGATTTGGATGCCCTTTGGGTACAGGCTAAGGAAAGAGGTCCTTAGGATAATCAGGGAGGAGCTAGAGAGGACTGGACATGAAGAGGTGCTCTTCCCCTTGCTGATACCAGATTATTTGCTCAGCAAGGAGAGTGAGCACATCAGGGACTTCGAGGATGAGGTCTACTGGGTGACCCATGGCGGGAAGACTCCCCTCGAGGTCAAGCTCGCGCTCAGACCGACTAGCGAAACCGCCATGTACCCGATGTTCAAGCTCTGGATAAACGCCTATTCTGACCTGCCGCTTAGAGTCTTCCAGATCGTCAATGTCTTCAGGTATGAAACAAAGGCAACCAGACCCATGATCAGAGTGAGGGAAGTCAGCACGTTCAAAGAGGCGCACACTGCCCACGCGACAAGAGAGGAGGCGGAAGAGCAGGAAAGGATAGGCGTTGAGGTGTACTCAAAGATTTTTGAGCGGCTGAAGATTCCTTTCCTGAGGACGGTTCGACCTGATTGGGACAAGTTCCCAGGAGCTGAGCGGTCAATCGCATTCGACACGGTGATGCCGGATGGGAAGGTCCTCCAAATAGGGACCGTCCATTTTCTTGGTCAAGGATTTGCAAGGGCATTCGATATAAGATATATGAATAGTGATGGGAACTATGAGCACGTGTGGCAAACTTGCTACGGCATTTCTGAGAGAGCGATTGCAGCACTCATATCTATCCACGGCGATGATCACGGACTTGTCTTGCCAAGCGAGGTTGCACCCGTGCAGGCAGTAGTGATACCGATTGTCTACAAGGGCAGCGAAGAGGAAGTCCTCAAGAGGTGCAAAGAGGTCAGTGAGATCCTCAAAACGTCTGGTGTGAGGGTAGCAATTGACGACCGTAGAGACATGACGCCTGGCAACAAATACTATTCATGGGAGATGAAGGGCACTCCTGTGAGAATTGAAATCGGACCACGAGACATAGACAACAATACAGTGGTGCTGGTCAGGAGGGACGTGTTGAAGAAAACTCCTGTCAATCTTGATTGCCTAGTTGAAGAGGTGAAGAGGTTATTCATAAACATCGACGAAGAGCTTACGAAAAGAGGCAGGGAATGGATGGCATCCAAGGTGAGGGAGGCAGAAACCGTGGATCAGGCAAAGAGTGAACTCGACAATAATGGGGGGGTTGTCGAGCTTAACTGGTGCGGAAGGACAAACTGCGGAGAGGAGCTTGAGAGAACGATCGATGCGAGGATTCTAGGAGTTCCCTTCGATAAAAACGGAGCCGAAAACCATATCACCGGTGCAAAGTGTGCAGGGTGCAACGAGTCTGCGATAAAAAGAATCAGGGTGGCAAGATCTTACTGATCTTTTTTATTTGCCAGTAAAGCAGGGCTGGAACTTGATGGACAATTTTTGGCGAAGACAGGCATTGTAAGAAGATAAAAATACAAAAAAAACAAAATTAACTAGATCTGTCAGCGAAGTGTTCGGTCACAGACTTGGGGTTCAGCTTAGAGACTATGTACTGGAAAGCCTTCTGGGGATCGCTCTTCTCGCCGCATGTGAATACATCGACTGTTGCGTATTGGAACTCGTTCCATGTATGTATTGCAATGTGGCTCTCGAGGATCAGGGCTATAACAGAAACGCCCCCCTTCGGTCCTCCAAATTTCCAGGCCACAGTATCCCAAATAGTCATGTTTGCCATCTTTGCGGCATCAATGACAAGATTCTTTAGCGCAGATTCATCGTTTATCTGCGAGACATCGCAGCCGTAGAGGTTTCCATAAACGTGTTTTCCGACGATTTGTCTTTCTTCCAAGGTACAAGAAGTTTGGTTCATCTTGTGTGTCTGATCCTCCGCGCCGTTTACATTTTTATTGAGGCACTATTTTGCAACAAAAAATAACTTGTATATAAAGTTATTCAAAATCGAAAGGGCTTTGGAAAATTGCCTGATAAAAATGGGATCGCCCAGAATTGATGCCGGGCGAGCTAAAAAATAGCCTATGAAAATTCCGGTTTAAGGTCTGCTCTTCGTCATTTACCTTCTTGATCTGGACGCAGTTTCTGGAGAGGAGTATACCTGCCTTTTCAGGAAGTTCTTACGGTTCCTTTGAAGTGGTCTCAGACCGTGCCTCTCTTTTGCAGGAACCTTGGGGGTCTGTGACCTGACCTTTCCGGCCTTTGTAAGCGATCCGTGTGATGGCATCCATTTTACACCCACAGATACCCATCATAAGGTCAAATAAATAGTTTTTCTATAATTTCAATTAGCGATAATCTGAGCGGAATTTCAGCCCTCCGCTACAATCCCTTGATTACCTCCTCGATTACTCGAGGCGGGGCATCTGTCTTTATTGCCTTCGGATGGAAGTGTGTGGGGGAAGCAGAATATCCCGCTGATGCCAAACCTTCAAGTGCCTTTTCCATAGATGGTGCACCAATGCCTAGCCTCTTCGAAACAGCATCCAGAACATAAAAACCAGCGGGCATTCCAACTTCTCCGGAGAGTTTTTTTAATAGTTTTGAGATGCGCTTGCTCGTCCGCATATAAGAAAAGTCAAATTCAGACATTGATCTGAGAAGATCATGTTCTGATAGACCGCCTGTCCAAAGGGGTCCGGCCCTCATAATATGAGAGCCGCAGATTTCGCAGCTTGTAGGCAATGTTCCATCAAAAGGCACCGTGCTACGCCACATGCAGGAACTGCAGGATAACAGGTAACCCAAATTTCCAAGAGCCGAATCGGCCCTGCGTGCGCCAAGACTTAGTCTGAAGTATGACCTGAAGTAATGGTCTACGCTATACGAGAGGAGTGGGAATGCGCCAAAGTCGTACTTTGCTGCTTCGCGAACCACTGACCCAACCAGTATGCGAAGACCAGTCTCATGGCAGAATTCGTTTCTGAGCGGAATGGATGAATACTTCCTGATGCAAGACTTTGAATGGACGCCGCACAGCGGCGCAGTATCAGTTGCAGTGACCGCCAGGATCCCCCCATTCTTCAGAGCCCTTATTGAGGAGTCTAAGAAAGGCACAGGGGTTCCGAACGGATCTATGTCGATGAAATCAAAACGCTCACCTGGTTCAGAGTGCTCTGCAAGAAGGAGATTCGCGTCTTCATGGACTACCTCTACGCGATCCTCGACGCCGTTCCTCCTGGAATTATTGACTATGAGCGGTATGGATTCTTTGTTCAGGTCGCCTATGACTACCCTTTCAACTGATTGAACTTCCTTTGCGTACCTTATCCCGCGCGCTCCAATGCCTGCCAATGGATCGCAAGCGTTGATAGATCGCCCCTTCGATTTTGCAAAAATGCTCAGCACAACTATCGCAATATCCCTGCTGAACTCCATTTGTGGGTTATAGAAGACAGGAGCCCTGAATGGGGCATATTTGCCCTGAAAAGTATATGATGAAGGATC
>CALGKV010000079.1 GCA_937930465.1 Methanosuratincolales archaeon
AGAGATAAGGATCCCGGATCCGGGATCTTCGGTGCTTGTCACGGTCGGGAACGGCGGCAAGAAGACGGTGATCATCCCGTTCATTTGGGCATTGAAGAAGGACGGGTTCAAGATATACGCGACCGAGAAGACCTCGAAGGCACTGGAGGAGGCCAACTTGAAGGACGTCGTGACCCTCAACAAGATAAGGGAGGCCGAGAAGAAGCCGAACATCTCGGATGAGATAGCCTCCGGGAACGTCGACCTGGTGATCAACATCCCGGTCGAGGAGTCGAAGGAGGAGATGGAGGACGAGTACCTCATCAGGAGGATGGCAGTCGAGTTCAATGTCCCGGTCATGACGACGCTGGAGCTCGTGGCAGCATTGGTCGCCGTGATCAAGTACAGGAACGCAAACCCGCTGACCGTGAAATCCCTCAACGAGTACATGGAGGCACTCCCCTGGAAGAGATGGTAGGCGCCAGTTCTCGACTTTTTTCCCTCACCGTTCCGATAAGAACAGCGGGAGGGGTTTTATACTTGGATGGAGAATCCTTCCATATGGGGCGCTTTATCGGGATGCCAGGGGATCAATCCAAAGGGGTCGAGGCGGCAGCACTCTTCTCCGGAAAGGATTCTCTGTTCGCAGTCTTGCAGGCTGAAAGGATGGGTCTCCGTGTAAACCGGCTCATATCCATGGTCACGACATTCGGGCAGCCCTCGCCCCACATCGAAAACATTAGTGCCATGGAGAGGGCGGCGGAGATAATGCGCAAGAGGCTAACTATTGTCGACCTCCGGGAGGGGGAGAGGAGCCTAGTGAGTACCCTAAGGGGTTCTGGCGCTGGCGCACTAGTTGCTGGCGATGTCTTTGTGGAAGATCATGTAGAATGGCTTGAGAGGGTCTGCAAGGTAACTGGAATGGCGCTCGTCGAGCCGCTTTATGGCAGGAGGACGGAGGACATCCTGAGGGAGATGCTCAGCCAAGGGTTCGTGGTGATGCTAGTCGGTGTTGACACCAGGCTCCTTAGCGAGGAGTGGCTGGGGTTCACGCTGTCTGAGGAAAACCTCGAAGACTTCCTCGCTGGGATTGGGAGTGCAGACCCCCTCGGCGAGAACGGCGAGTACCACACGCTGGTCCTCGACTGCCCCCTCTACTCCAGGCGACTCGAGGTGCGCTCATCTGTAAAGATCCAATCGGGGAATCTGAAGTATTTGAAAGTTGAGGTCGCTTGATCGGTAATGGATTCAGCGATAGGAAAATCACATAACGCAGGTAGATCCGGCGGCTTCTGAACCAGATTCCCCCGAAAGATTAGTGAGCCGAGGGTTATTGCCGAGAGCAGCAAATGAATCAATTGGAACTGTTGACGGTTTCCTGTGCGATGAAAATTCCAAGTGGCAAGAGGTCAAGCAGAATTGCCCAAAAAGCTTAATACGCTTGGCCACAGTGATAACCTTACAAAACGGTGGTTAAAGTGAGCCAATTCCAATATCTATAACACGACTGGTCCCTTCTTGTTTAGACCAGTCGGTGCTCTCAGGCTCTGAGAGACTGAGTCCGGTTTTTGGTATAGACGGAGTAAAGACGAAGGGCTCGGAAAAGACATTTGCACACAAGCAACACGCGGACACTGCGCCAGTGCGCCCTGATCTTGAGGTGCTTCATGTATGAGCGGCACGGTCGAGCTGGCAGACCTAAAGCACTCTACCGACGTCCAGAAGGTGAAAGAGAGGATAAGGCAAGTCCAGCGCTCGCTCGTCGAGATGACCTCGTCTATGGGGGTGCACATCGGCTCCTCGCTCTCGTGCCTTGAGATCATAGCTACGCTATACTTCCTGAAGATGCGGCACGCTCCGCATAGGCCACAGTGGCGGGAAAGGGACAAATTCATACTCAGCAAGGGGCACGCCGCGCCGGTGCTCTATGCTGTATTGGCAGAGGCGGGCTACTTCCCGAAGGAGGAGCTCCGAACCCTAAAGCGAATCAACTCCCGGCTGCAGGGCCACCCAGACCTGAGGACGCCAGGAGTTGACGCCCCATCAGGCTCGCTGGGTCAGGGGATCTCGATAGGCATCGGCATGGCTATGGCGGCGAAGATGCGCGGGAGCAGGAGCAGGGTCTACGTTCTTGTCGGCGATGGCGAGTGCGATGAGGGTCAGGTCTGGGAGTCGCTCATGACGGCAGCGCACCTCAGGCTGGACAACCTAGTCCTAATAATAGACAGGAATGGCTGGCAGCTTGACGACAGGACGGAGGAGGTGAAGAGGAAGGTGCCGCTAAGGAGCAAGCTTGAGAGCTTCGGGTGGGAGACATACTCGATAAACGGGCACGACGTGGAGAAGATAGTCGAGGTCCTGGACGCCGCGGAGAGGGCGGAGCAGCCCGTGGCAATAATCGCCCACACAAAGAAGGGGAAGGGGATCTCTTTCCTAGAGGACTCGAACAAGGGGCACAAGCTGAAGCTGAGCGAGGACGAGTACCTGGCAGCGATCAAGGAGCTGGAGATGAGGGCAAAGTGCGCGTAGCGTTTGGGGAGGGGCTGCTCGAGCTGGGCAGCGAGAACGAGGACCTGGTGGTGCTGACGGCTGATGTCGCAAGGCCCACCCATGTAATAGGCTTCGGCGAGCGCTTCCCACACAGGTTCCTGGACGTCGGGATCGCGGAGCAGGACATGGTTGACATTGCTGCGGGGCTGGCCCTCAGCGAGAAGGTGCCCGTTGCAGTGGCGTTCGCTCCGTTCATGATGAGGGCATGGGAGCAGGTCAGGAGCACTATCGCAAGGTGCAGCCTGAACGTGAAGCTAGTGGGCACCCATGCCGGGCTTTCGGCGTCGGACGAGGGGGCGTCGCACCAGTCGCTAGAGGATGTTGCGCTGATGCGGGTGCTCCCCAACATGACCGTGGTCGTGCCAGGCGATAGGGAGGAAGTCAAGGAGGCCACGCGTGCGATCGTCGAGAGCAAGGGGCCTGCCTACATGAGGATAGGCAGGGACGAGGATGCAAATTTCCTTCATGAAGGGTTCAGGCTAGGGAGGGCTACCGTGCTAAGAGATGGCTGCGACGTTGCCGTATTCTCCAACGGCTACATCACGTCGGAGGTGCTGGCTGCAGCTGAGGGGGCGCCCGTTGACGCAATGGTGGTCCATGTTCCGACTGTGAAGCCGCTGGACTCGGACACGGTAATCTCTGCTGTTAGGAGGACCGGGGCTGCCGTATGTGTGGAAGAGCACAGCATAATCGGGGGACTGGGCAGTGCCGTCTCGGAGCTGGTCTCCACAGAGTATCCGGTACACATAAGGAGGATGGGCGTCAGCGACACTTTCGGCGAGTCCGGCACCTACAGGGAACTCCTGGATAAGCACCGCCTCAGCGCACCACACATCAGGGAGGCGATGGTAGAGGCAGCAAAAAGGAGGGGCAAGAGATGATCATTTTGCTTGAATTGGAATCAAAGCAACTGGAGGAAGCGCTCAGGGGAAGGTTTCGGAAGGTGAGGTACGGGGGAAAGGTAGCCTATGTCGCAACCCGGCAGGTCCCGGCAGAGATCCTAGACAGGCTGCACGGGGCAAGGATCGTTGACACAGGTAAACCGTACCAGCTGGCGAGCAGGGTCCTCCTGGAAGACGGCTCAAGGGTCAGGATAGGGGACGTGGAGTTCGGGGGCAAGGAGATCCAAGTCTGTGCTGGCCCTTGCGCTATCGAGAGCAGATCCCAGCTGCTGGAGGCGGCCCAGGCAGTAAAGGGCGCAGGGGCTTCGGTGCTCCGGGGAGGGGCGTTCAAGCCCAGGACTTCGCCGTACTCCTTCCAGGGCCTCGGAGAGGAGGGGTTGAGGCTTTTGAGGGAGGTGGCGGACGAGGTCGGCATGCCTGTTGTCACAGAGGCAACGACCCCAGAGCAGGTCCCTCTTGTTTCGGAGCACTCTGACGCCATACAGATCGGGGCGAGGAACATGCAGAACTTCGAGCTCCTCAAGGCTGCGGGCAGATCCGGGAAACCCGTTCTGCTGAAGAGGGGGGCGTCCTCTACGATTGAGGAGTGGATCCTCGCAGCCGAGTACATACTTCTCGAAGGCAACTGGAACGTGATCCTTTGCGAGAGGGGGATCAAAAGCTTCGACAGCTCGACAAGGAATGTTCTGGACGTTGCAGCGATTGCGCTAGCGAAGGGGCTCACGCACCTGCCCGTCATCGCCGACCCGAGTCACGCAACAGGGAGGAGGGATCTGATCGCACCGGCTGCTATGGCTGCAGTTGCCGCAGGCGCGGACGGGCTCATCGTAGAGGTCCATCCCCGACCGGATGAGGCCCTTAGCGATGGGCCGCAGTCCCTCGATCCGAGTGGGTTCAGGAAGATGATGTCCGAGGTCGCCAAGGTCGCGAAGGCAACTGGAAGGGGTCTGGGTTGAGGAAGATCGCAGTAAGTTGTGGGTGCCTCGAATACCCAGTCCTGATCGGTGCAGGGCTTCTTGGCACGGTCGGTGGAGCAGCCAAGGGACTCGCAGGGGACGGGAAGGTGGTGATCATCACAGTACCTCCGGTCAGGGAGCTTTACCTTGAGAGCGTGGCAAGCAGCATGGACATTGAAGGGATCGAGCCTGTTGTCATAACCGTCCCGGACGGTGAGGAAGCCAAGACTCCCGAGACTTACCTATATGTTGTGGGCAGGATGCTGGACGCAGGGGCGGGCAGGGACTCGCTGGTCCTTTCCCTTGGAGGGGGGTGTGCAGGGGACCTCGCGGGGTTCGTAGCCTCGACATACATGCGCGGGGTCTCACTGGCGCACATCCCGACCACACTTCTAGCGCAGGTGGACAGCAGCATAGGCGGCAAGAGCGCACTGAACCACCCAAGGGCTAAGAATCTAATAGGGAGCTTCCACCAGCCGAAGCTCGTCATCTCAGACACCCGGGTGCTCGCTACATTGCCGACAAAAGAGCTGCGCTGCGGTCTAGCAGAGGTACTCAAGTACGGAGCCATACTTGACGGCGGACTCTTCCGGATTATCGAGCAGAGAGCTGGCGACATGCTGGCGCTAGAAGAAGGCGTGCTTGAGGATGTGATATGCAGATCGGCGGAGATCAAAGCCAGGGTCGTTTCGCTGGACGAAAAGGACAGGGGCGAGAGGATGCTGCTCAACTTCGGGCACACCGTTGGGCATGCCATAGAGGCGGCGACCTGCTACCGAAATTACAGCCACGGGGAGGCGGTAGCAATAGGGATGTTGGCAGAGGCTAGGATCGCTGCGCAGCTCGGAATGATAAGCGATGGAACCGTGGACAGGATTGAGGCACTTGCCTCGCGGCTGGGGCTCCCGACGAGGGTCAAGGGTGTAACGGCGGAGGGGCTGATCGGGATCATGAAAGGCGACAAGAAAGCGGAGAGAGGAGAGATTAGGTTCGCGCTCCCGGACGCGATCGGTTCAGGCGCGGTGGTCGAGGTCAAGGACAGGGCATTGATAGAAGAGGCGATCAAGGGGGTGCTCGGCGATTAGCGGCAGACCCTACAGGATATGCGCATCTGTGGTGGGCAAGGACGAGACGGAGATCGCAAGGGCAGCCCTGTCAGCCGAGGAGCTTGGCGCAGACCTCGTGGAGCTGAGGCTCGACACAGTTGAGGGGCTTGACCGAGAGAAGGTCAGGTCGGTTTTCAGGCTTGCTGCTGGCGTAGGCTTGCCAAAGATTGCGACGGTGATGCCTAGGAGCATATTTGGTGGCTTTGAAGGAAGCGCCGAGGAGCTCGGAGAGCTGCTACTCGAGGCTTCCAACCGTGCCGAATACGTCGACGTTGGGATTGAGTTGCTTGAAGGGCACGAAGGGATTTTAGAAAAGCTCTCGCAAAGGGCGAAAGTTGTGCTTTCCTGGCATGCAGACCGATTGCTATCGATCGATGAGATGAGGAGCTTCGTAAGGTCTTGGCGCAGGTGCAGCGTCTACAAGATTGCAATGCCCGCCAAGAGTGCCAGTGATAACTTGGTGGCTTTGCAAGGGTGCCTGGCTCTGGAGGGATTCAGGAGGGTCGTCTTCTGCTACGGCAGAGAAGGCATTCCTTCGAGGGTGATCTCTCCGGTCTTCGGATCGGAGTGGGCTTATGCCGCGCTCCGGAAGGGGCAGGAAACGGCGCCTGGGCAGATCGACATCGATATCCTCAGACGGATCAGGGGGGCGTTCGCTTGACGACTAGCAGAACAAGGCTCTTCTGCCTGCTGGGGGATCCGGTCGATCATTCGATCAGCCCACAGATCTTCACCAGGGCATTCGAGGCTTGCGGGATGGATGCGGCATATTTGGCTTTCAGAGTCCCTGGCAGTTCACTAGGCAAGGCGATCGCAGGCCTGAGGGCGCTCGGCGTGGCTGGGTGCAACGTGACGGTCCCGCACAAGATAGCAGTGATGAGCCATCTCGACTCATTGGACAGGGCAGCAATGGAGATCGGCGCGGCGAACGTGATCAAGATGGAAAATGGCATGGCTGTTGGCTACAATACGGACGGCGATGGGGCATTGATGGCTCTCAGAAGGAGCGATCTCTCGGGCAAGGTTGTTGCCTTGGTGGGCTACGGCGGCGCAGCCAGGGGGGTCGCCTATGCCATTGCATCATCAAAGGATCCGGGGGAGGTGGTGATTTCAGGGAGGGATCGCGCGAAGGCAGAGTCGCTCGCCCAGCGGCTGGCGTCCCTCTTCGCGGTCAAGAGCAGATCCGTTAGCATTGAAGGGCTCAAGGAAGCCGCCCCAGATGTTCTGGTGAACGCGACCCCTCTTGGGATGAAGCCTTGGGTTGACAAATCCCCTGTGGATGCTGATGTCCTGCGCGCAGGGATGGTCGTGTTCGACCTTGTATACAACCCGACCGAAACCAGGCTGATCAAGGAGGCCAGGGCAATTGGCTGCACGACCATCGGGGGGTTGGACATGCTGGTAGGGCAGGCAGCTGCAGCTTTCGAGATCTGGACTGGAGAGAGGGCACCGTTGGAGGAGATGGAGAAGGCAGCATCGGAAGCCGTTGCAAAGGGGGGTGCAGGCGAATGAGGGGGACAGGCACGTCCTACGGCGCAGCAACAATAGTCAACGCGATGCCATCCGGTTTCGGCGGGGCGATCGGGGTCTGGCTCAAGGCAGTCGCTGAGGTGGAGATCACTGAAGACCCTGCGGTCGAGGCTGTTGCGGCAGACCAGGAGGTCGAGGATCTCTCTCTGATTTCCGAGTCATTCAAGGCTGTTACATGTAGGTACGGGCTCGGCTGCGGGGCTAGGATCACCGTTCGCAGCGAGATACCCCCTGCAAGGGGGATGAAGAGCTCGAGCGCAGTATCGAATGCAGTAGTTCTGGCTACGCTGGACGCGCTCGGCATAGATTGCGGGGCGATGGAGGCTGTCCAGATGGGCGTGCAGGCCTCAATGAGGGCAGGCGTGACCGCCACTGGCGCGTTCGATGACTCCTGCGCAAGCCTCTTTGGCGGCGTGTTCTTAACAGACAACGCGGGGATGAAGGTCCTCAGGAGCTGGGATGCCGAGGAGCTGACAGCGCTATTCCTGGTCCCCGAGGAGAGGAGGTATTCGGGGAAGGTCGACTCGGAGCTTCTCCGGAGCTATGCGCGGGTGTCACTCATGGCTTTCAACGAGGCGATCGAGGGGAGAATCTGGCAGGCAATGCTCATCAATGGGATGGCAATGGCCCACGTCTTCGGGTTCGACGCCGGACCGATCCTGGAGGCGGTAAGGGAGGGGGCGGTATCGGCAGGCCTTTGCGGCAAGGGCCCGGCCATATGCGCGGTGACCAGGCCGGAATACGAGGGAGGGATCCTTGACTGCTGGAGGGGCAGAGGCTGCAAAACTATCAGGACCAAGATCAGGGGCTGCGCCGTATGCGGGGTGGACGAGCTTGGCAGGTAGCAGGGCATTCGCGGTCGTGAGGGAGAGCGTGATCGATGGGGCTGTCAGGGCACCCCCTTCAAAGAGTTTCACACAGAGGGCGGTGGCGTGCGCATTGATATCGGAGGGCAGGACCGAAATTTTGGGCCCTTCTACCTCGGACGACGGCAGGGTGGCAGCCAGGATCGCAAAAAGCTTGGGAGCGAGGATCAAGACAGGAAATGGGGGGTGGCTAGTGGATCCCCCGTCCAGACCCGAGGCCCCTGAAGAGGTAGTAGACTGCGGCGGGTCGGCGACCTCAATGAGGATCTTCACCGCGATCGCGGCGCTTTCGGAGGGGGCGACCGTACTCACAGGGGACGAGTCCCTCAGGAGGCGCCCTGTCGGCGAGCTTTTGGAGGCGATGAATGCGCTAGGCGCGAGGTGCTTCTCGACCAAGCACAACGGCCTACCTCCCGTAGTAGTGGAGGGGGGAGGGTTCAGGGGAGGAGATGTGTCGATCCGCGGGGACGTGAGCTCGCAGTACATCTCAGCGCTGATAGTTGCCTGCACAAGGGGGGATTCAGGGACCTCGATACAGGTGATCGGGAACCTGGAATCGTCAGACTATGTCAGGATGAGCATAGACGTCCTGAGGCAGTTCGGAGGGGCAGCTTTCCCAGACTTTGACGCCAAGAGATTCATAATCCCTGGAAGGCAGTCACTCAAGGGTTGCAGATTCGTCGTCGAGGGGGACTACTCCTCTGCTGCGTTCATAATCGCGGCTGGTGCGCTTGCAGGAAACGCCTCTGTCACCGGGCTCAACCCTAGAACGTCCCAGGGGGACCGGAGGCTGCTGGAAATAATCGGCAGGATGGGCGGCACCGTGTCGGTCGAGGGCGGCGCCGTCACTTCGCTCCGCGATAGGCTCAGGGGGATCGAGGTAGACTGCTCGGAGGTGCCAGACCTAGTGCCGGTTCTGGGAGTGCTGGCCACTCAGGCAGAGGGGGTAACAGTTCTAAGGAAGACCGGCCGGCTCAGGATAAAGGAGAGCGACAGGGTGGAGGGCCTGGTGAGTATGATAAACAAGTTTGGGGGGATAGCCCGAGTAGATGGGCAGGACATCATAATAAAAGGCCCTACGCGCATGAACGGCACAGAGATCGATCCTAAGGGGGACCACAGGCTAGCAATGGCCGCTGCTGTAGCGGGGCTCATCGCAAAGGGCGAGACTGTGATCCATAATGCTGGGTGCGTTTCGAAGAGCTACCCCAGTTTCTTCTCGGATCTGAAAAGCCTAGGGGCGGGCGTAGAGGTGAGGATCGGATGAGCTTTGGGTTCGGCAAGGAATTCAGGGTGACGGTCTTCGGGGAGTCCCACGGCACTTGTGTCGGGGCGGTCGTCGAGGGATGCCCTGCAGGGCTCCCTTTGGAAGAGGGGGACATACAGCGCGAGCTCGACAGGCGCAAGCCAGGCGGGCGGCACTCGAGTGCAAGGGGCGAGCCGGACAGGATCAGGCTGATCAGCGGCATATGCGGCGGCAGGACCAATGGCGGCCCGATCACGATGCTGGTGGAGAACGAAGATGTGGACTCTTCGTGGTACGAAGAGAACAGGCACCTCCCGAGACCGGGCCACTCGGACTTCCCAGCATATGTGAAGTACGGCGGCATGAACGACTACAGGGGAGGCGGGTTTTTCTCAGGAAGGATGACCGCGCCCCTTGTCATGGGAGGGGCGGTGGCGAAGAGGCTGCTCTCAACTTTAGGAGTCAAGGTCATCGGCCACATCGTGCAGATCGGGAGGATCAGGCTATTGGAGCAGGTGAGCGACCAGGCAATAGAGGCTGCAACTTTGAGAGGCGCAATATGCGCGGACACGGGAACCGCAAGGGAATTTGAGGGCGAGATCGACAGGGTTGCCAAGGAAGGCGATTCGGTCGGCGGGGTTGTCGAATGCAGGGTACTCAACTTGCCAACGGGAGTCGGGGAGCCCTTCTTCGATTCGGTTGAGAGCACCATAGCGCACGGGGTCTTCAGTATCCCCGGGGTAAAGGGGGTGGAGTTTGGAGCAGGGTTCGGCTTCGCATCGATGAGGGGATCAGAGGCAAACGATACCATCGTCGCCAGGGACGGCAAGTTTGAGACGGAGACGAACAGGTCTGGCGGGGTGCAGGGGGGTCTAACCACGGGTATGCCGCTCTTGTTCAGGGTCGCCGTGAAGCCAACGCCTTCAATAAGGAAGGAGCAGAGGACAGTCGACATGAGGACGATGCAGGAGGCGACCATAAAAGTAGGCGGCAGGCACGACCCGTGCATAGCGGTGAGGGCTGTCCCGGTGGTCGAGGCGGTCGCCGCGGTCTGCATTGCGGACCTGATGGCAAGGGACGGAAAGATACCGAGGAGGATTGGTGGTAAGATTGGGAATTGAGGAGATCAGGAAAGAGATAGACAAGATAGACGAGGAGATAGTGAGACTGCTGAACGAGAGGGTGGCGGCGTGCAAGAAGGCAGGCGTAGCCAAGGGAGGGATCGATATATTTGACGTGGACCGCGAAAGGAGGGTCTTGGAGAGAGTCGCATCCAGATCCGAGGAGGCCCCTATTGAGGGGGTACGTGCGGTCTACAGGGAAGTCATCTCGATGTGCCGCAGGGTCCAGAGGCCGATCACAGTCGCTTTCTTGGGGCCTGAGGGAAGCTTCTCCCACGAGGTGGCTTCTAAGCACTTCGGAACATCCTCGAAGCTTCTGCCGAGCAGAAGGATAAGGAACATCTTCACAGAAGTCGATCTTGGGGGGGCGGACTTAGGGGTTGTGCCATTCGAGAACTCGATCGAGGGCGCTGTCAATGACACCTTGGACTGCTTCGTCGAGTACCCGGTCTCGATAGTCGGCGAGGCCCTCTTCAGGATCAACCAGAACCTGATCGTGGACCCAGAGGTGACCGCGCTCAGCCAGATAGAGAGGGTCTATTCTCACCCTCAAGCGCTTGCCCAGTGCGACGGCTACATCACGAAGCACCTTAACGACAAGGAGATCGTCGTCACCGAGTCGACAGCCAGGGCCGTGGAGCACATCCTGAGGGACCCGAAGGGGGCAGCCATCGGCAGCAAGGTGGCTGCAGAGCTCAACGATCTGAAGATCTTCGAGGCAGGTATCGAGGACTCGCCAAACAACTACACAAGGTTCGTCGTGATAAAGAAGGGGGGTGTTGCCGAGGGAGGGAACAAGACATCGCTGATACTCTCAATAGATCACGTCCCCGGATCTCTGGCTGCGGTGCTTAACTGCTTTGCTAAGAACGGAATCAATGTGACCATGATACTCTCGAGGCCGCTCTACATGAAGCCATGGGAGTACCTCTTCTTCATTGATTTTGAAGGGAATCTAGGTGATGAGAAATGCAGGAATGCAATGGAGGAACTAAAGAAGAAGACGAGGTTCCTGAGGATACTAGGAAGTTACTCAGAGTTGCTGTGATTGGGACCGGGAAGATGGGGAGGTGCCTCTCCACACTGCTCAGGGATCAAGCCGATGTAACGCTGCACAGCAGGGATCTCAGGAAGGGAAGGGCGATAGCCAAGAGGGTCGGGGTGTGCAGTTCAGAAATCAAAGCGATCTCGGAGAGCGACGTGGTGATAGCCACGATGCCGACCGGGGCAATCCCAGGATTCCTAGAGGAGTCTGCAGGAAGCATGCGCCCCGGCGCAGCCTTCGTAGATGTCTCGTCCGTTAAATGTGGAGTGGTAGAGGAGGTCCTAAAGAGGCTGCCGGAATGGGTCGGGTACGTCAGCATCCATCCGCTCTTCACCTCGCCCAAGGTGAAGGAAAAGGACGTGGCATTCATCCCAGTCAGGGGCACGGCGAACGTTTATAGGTTCTTGGAAACCCTCTCGAGGTCAGGGATGCGCCTATTCGAGACTTCCTCCGAAGAGCACGATCGTGCCACAGCCATAACGCAGGTGCTCCACCACTTTGCGCTGCTCACGATGGATAAGGTGCTCCAAAGGCACATGAGTTCCTCGGAAAAATTCACGACTCACAGCCTTAGGAAGACGCTGGCAGTGATGAGGCTGGTCAAGGGCAACCGCGACACAGCGGTAATGATCCAAAGGCTGAACAAATTCGGGAAGAGCATCAGAATGGAGTACATAAAGGAAGCCGAGGCGCTGGACCGAGAGTTGTCAGATTGATTGCATAAGACCATGCGGTTCCCTAATCGACGATTTTTTGCCCCTTTTTTCTCAGCCAAAATGGCGAGATCAGATCAGTGGCAAAGAAAAATTAGGGAAGGGGCACCTTCTATAGTGGAGTGGTAATATGGACGCCCTGCTTGGCTTCACTCTGTCACTTTTGGCGGCCGCAATCGTCGCGCTGGCATTGAAACGGGCGAATGTTTCACCAGTCGCAGGGTATATTCTCGCAGGGTTGCTCATCGGGCCCGTCTTCAGGGTGGTGGATCCTTCTTCAGAATACATTGCTATCGCGAGCAACATCGGAATAGCGCTCATCTCATTCGAGATTGGCCTGACCGCAAAACTAGGGTTCCTGAGGCGCCACACTCAAGAGGTAGGCATGACGGCGCTGATTGAGTTCCTTGCAATAACGTTCCTCGCAGCAGTTATAGGGATCACACTGGGGCTCCCCATAATCATTAGCGTAATCCTCGGACTGATGGCGCTCAACACCAGCACAGCCATAGCTTTCAAGCTTGTGGAGTCGACCAAGAAGTTATCCGGGCGAGACTCGTTGCAAATACTAGGTACAGGCACTATAGAAGACATAATCGTAATGACTGGCATATCGCTCATCCCCGCCTTTGCACAACTAGGGCGCCTGGAGATAGAAAGCGTCTTTTACCAAATCTCCTTCGTGATCATCACTGTCCTCGTGACTCTAGTCGTGAGCCTGCAGGTCCTGCCCAAGATATTCGCTTTCATATCAAAGGGCAACGACCAAGAGATCACGGTGCTGCTGCTCCTTGCAACAGCAATCGGATTTGGTTGGCTAGGCAGCTACATGGGGATCTCCTTCGCCTTGGGCGCTTTCATAGCGGGGCTCGTGATCTCTTCGATTGATTTGCCTAGTGAAGTGATGAATAGGATGATCTCACTCAGGGACCTCTTTGCAATACTGTTCTTCATATCTGTGGGACTATCAATACCAGTGATAGAGAGCCTCGCAGGCGTGGCATATGCAATAGCCATCGCGGCTGCTGTCATTTGCCTGAAGTTCGTATCTTTCACGTCAGCAGCCTGGTTGAGCGGGAGAAGGCTAGAAAAAGCGATCAGGATGGGGTTCTACATGATCCCAATCAGCGAGTTCGCGCTCATAGTTGCGAGCGAAGGCTACAGGTATGGTTTCATTGGCAGTGACTTTTTCATGGCATCCGCATTTGCAGTCATCATATCCGTTGTTGCTGCATCGAAGCTTGTTCAAAAGGATGAGGAATACGCAAACAAGGTCGCCTCGTTTGCCCCCCCCAGGGTGAGAAATGGCGTCGAGACACTCGCTATTCAGATGCTAAGATTTTTGAACAGGATTGTGCTGAGGGCAGGGGAAGAAAGGGTTCACCTGATCGGAATCGGGAGCAAGATAGCAGTAATAATCGTCATTACATCGATTGGGGCCTTGGCTATTCAGCTCTTGAATGAGTTGCCCCTGATATCCGAGTTTATTATGATTCTACAGGTCCTAGTCGCTTCGGTTGTATCGATGACAATAGCAGTTGAAATCTTTAGGCTCGCTCGCAGCATCCACATGATGACGGAACGTGTGCTGCAAAAGAGGGGGGAGGAGGCAAGCAAGGTCCTAAGGGTGTTCAGGAATGTTGTCTATCTAGTCACCTTGCTACTCTTAGCCATGATAGTAATCCTCAGCTCAGCAGCGATAGTCAGAAGGCTGTTGCAAGATTTGGGCTCGTTTACAGCCAACACACTTTCCTTTGCCATCATATTCTCATTGGCTCTAATAGCTTTCTACTTCTCCTACAGCAAGGTAAGGAAGATGCTTGAAACATTGGAAGGAATAATCGACAGGATTTAGGAATGCGTTTTCATGTAGGAAGATCGGCGAAGATTTTCCTAAACTGTTTTTTGGCGAGGCTGAAAAAAACCGAAGAAGCGATCATCCCGAAAGCCAAAGACATGGCAAGCGATGGATAGAGCCCGTAGCCGATGCCCATGAATATGAACAACAGAACAGGAGATGCCGTAGCAATTCCCGCCGCGCCAAGCACCAGCATCGAAATGAGAATGCCCGTACCTGTGATGTAGCTGCTCTGGGGCTTCTCAGTTAGATCCGGGTATTTCGAGCCAAAATAGAGACCTATGCTTACAGAAATGCATGCCATGGCAACACTTATAACAAGCAAGCTTGTGGCGGCGTTTGATCCGAAATTGAACGCAAGAGAGAAGACCCCCGAATAGCCCAAGGCCAAGATCAGCGAAAGGGAGACCGGCAAAATGGCTTTTGCCCTGAAGTACGACACGGGATCAACCGGCGAAGCGAATATGCGCCACAAAGCCTTGCCCTCCTGCCCTATCGACATGGCTGATAAGAAGAGCCCGAAGATGCCAGTGCCAATGAGTGAGAACATACCGGCATAGCCGTACAATTCGTAGCGATCCATAGGCCCAGTTGTGAGGAGCAATGGAATCACCATTATGAGAGGGATCGACCAGAACCTCACCATTTCCTTCCTTCTTGACAGCGACCTCAAGTCCTTGGATACTACTGCCAGTTCAGCCTGGGTGAAAAAAATGCTGCCAAGACCGATCCCAAACCCAGAGCCCGCGCGTGGCTTTGCTTCGGAACGGGGCATCTTTATCGTGACGGGCACAGGAACCCAATATCTCGACCTCACGGCAACAGCGCCTAGCATCATTGCAGCACCAAAGAGCAGCGTTATCGCAAAGAAAAAAACTGCGGATGATAAATTGCCTGCCGACGTTTCCGCGACGACTATCGAGGGCCAAATCAATGGCACGAAGCATAGCCCCTGGATCCTCGGTGCGATGGTCTCGAGAACCCTGAAAAATAAGCCCGGATTGAAAAATATCTGCGAGATGGCAAGGACGATCACAATCAGCACGGCCCTTGATAAGATGGCAGCCCTCCCGCTCCTCTTTGAGAACGTCGAGGAGATACGATTCACGACAGATTTGATCATTTCCGAGATGAAGCCCCCAACTGTCGCGCAGAAAAGTGCCAACAACGAGGAGAGCGCCCAGGCACCGATCAATTCAAACCTGGCTGCCAAGGCCAGGGAGATGCCTAGCACGGCGGCAACTATGTAGCTGTAAGAGAGGACTGTCGAGAGGGAGGACGCGATGACATAGTCGAAGGAGGAGATGGGCATGTAGTTCACCATTTCGCTCGAGGCGTACTGCGCGTTGTCTCCTATGACGAAGAACAACCCGTAGAGCACCACGAACGAAAGCGCGATCAGCGGCACCGAGGAGAGCAGCTGCAGCGAAATTGCCCGCAAATATGTGATTTCGGATCCTGGAACGGCACCAAGAAAGGCATAGAGAGCGGAGGAGGCGGCAACAAAAACGAGTACGGAAAGTTGGATCAGCCGATCCGGTTTCGAAAACCAGCCCCTCGAGATTTCGCCCCGGGTCCTTATCTGGGAAAGGAGTAAAATCAGCAGGAGAGCCCTTACCCTGGACGCCCTCATCTGCTTAGCTCCTCCACAACCGATCGGACATCAAACCCTCCAGTTAGCATGAAGAAGATATCCTCGAGGCTGGATCCTTTCATGCCTGCCCTCGCCTTCAGCTCATCCATGGTACCCTCTGAGACAAGCGAACCTCGGTAAAGTATTGCGATCCTATTGCATATGGCTTGCGCAATCTCCAAGACATGAGTGCTGAATATAGTTGTCACCCCCTCCCTGCTCAGCCTATTCAATAGGTCTTTGACGATCTTGGCAGATCGGGGATCCAACCCGTTGAGCGGCTCGTCCATTATTAGAAGCCGGGGCCTGTGGAGCAGGGATCCGATTATCGCCACCTTCTGGCGCATCCCTTGGGAGTACCCGCTGAGCATCTCGTCCTCCCTGCCCGAGAGGTCGAAAGCATCTAGAAAATGCCCTATCCTGTCCCTTTTTCCTTCCTTGTCTAGCCCGTACAGGTCAGACACGAACTCGAGGTACTCCCGTGCGGTCAAGAAATCATACAGGCGCGGGTTCTCGGGCACATATCCTATAATGCGCCTGACATCTAGTGGCCTTTCATAAGGTCGAAGACCGAAGATCGAGATCTCCCCGCCATCCGGTCGGATCAGCCCCACTATAATCTTCATGAGGGTGCTCTTCCCCGATCCATTCGGTCCCAGCAGACCGTAAACCTGGCCCTCCTCAATTTTGATGGATAGGTTGCTTATTGCCTTGACTGGCCCAAAATTTTTTGTTAATGAGGAAGCGTTGACTGCAACTTTCATTGGACAAGTTCTCCGTTAATCTAAAAATTAAAGTTCTTGATATAAAATCTTTTTTATTTAAAAAGGAGCTATGGCTTCTTATTACCAAAAGCTTTCTTAAGGAACTCATTAAGTCACTTCAAATTTTCCGCTTCTAGTTGAACCACCCAAGACCGACAAATATTAGAGCGGTTTTTATAATTTAGCTCGAATATTTGATGCACCTTACTTAATTTAATAAACTAGCAGCGTCGGCATTTTGAATGGGAAAAAAACTTTCCTTGAACGGGATAACCATAGGTAGACCTATCCTTGAATGCCAATGCCGTAGATTTTTGTATGGCAGCATCTATTTTTGTGCAAAAACTGTATCAAGTTGAGCAGCAAAAAACTCAATATCAGAACGCAACGCTACAGGAAAACAAAGCGGGACTAACGAAGGCTTTTCCTGCGTGCAAAGATCGAGAACGCGAAAGCGCATAGTGCAAGGATTAGGACTGACAACATCAGCGATTCCAAGTAAGGAGGCGCTGGACCCTGCCCTAAAGTCATCTTCGCAGAGTAGACCTCGAACTCGCAGTACCCCTTGTAAGCCTCCGTGAAGATCTCGATGTGCTTTAGCTTCACGTGGTCCAGCTTGTAAAAGTCCATCATCTGCTGGATGTAGGGGATGAGGTTTATCGAATAGTGCTTGTACTCGCCAGGCTCCAGGTTGTCCTCGAGCTTGAACTGCGCCACCGAGTCGTTCCGCCACTCGAAGTAGCTCACCCTGTTGGCATAGACCCTGTCGCCGTAGTAGCTGAAGAACTGGAGCTCGGTCTGGTAGCACTTCACCTGGTAGTCAACCTCTGGCTCAATGCTTTCGAAGAAGAGCACGATCGCCACGTTGGTGGAAGAGTTGCCAGGGTCGTAGGGCTCGTACCGGACAAGCTTCAGGTCTATATCAAGGACTAAATCCCAGGTCGGGAGCCCCCTTTTGACCTCGAACTCGTCGTCGAGCAGTGAGTACCTCAGCCCCCAGTAGTGGGGCATGAGCCCCCTCGAGAGCTTCGACAGCCCCCAGGAACCCGAGGTGTCGTTTATCCACATGACGAACTTCCCGCCGGGCTCGGGGAGGTAAGTAGAATTGCCCACTGCGTTGCCGTTGAAGCCTCCCCAGACCTCATAGCAGACATTCCCGTCATCCAGCTCGAAGACGGTAGAGTTTTCGCATGAGACTGAAAAGGACATTACGCCTATCAGAAAAAAGAGGCATGGTATTGCAAGCATCTTAATTCCCACGGCGTTCAATCACTTATGACCTCCCTTATCCAATAGAGCGTTGTTGCATCCCGGTCATAGGACAATATTTGTCTGCGCCCACTCTCGCATTCCCTCTTATGGATGTGCACCTAATAATCATGGGCTTCATAATTAAATGGTTTTTAATATTATTAAATCAATACATTTGACTAAATTTTATCAAAAAAATACCTATGCCTTCGTAAATTCAACAATAGCTTATTTTGGCTGATTGGTTTATAATAAATTTTGTTTCAAGTGCAATTTTAATGTCGGACCCGCTGGGATTCGAACCCAGGACCTGTGGCTCCGATGGATTTTTGGGGAAACCCATCAAAAACCATCAGTTTGATTATGAGCTGGGGCGGCACGGTACAGCTCAGCTGCCTCAAGGAGCCTCTTGTATAGAGGCTTGGGGATCGACCGGACTTGAACCTTGGCTTGTGCATGGACAAAGGCATGTTCCAGCTATCGGAAATGCTTTGCGGGAATCAAATCGTAGGGAGTACGAGATTCAGCCCCATGAGGCTATTATCTCGTCCACGCCTTTGATTTCTGCATTGTATGCGTCCGCGAGGTACTTCAGTCCAGCCAAATGGTCCTCCTCAGTGAAAGCCTCAACAGCGTCCCTAGCGACAACGATCCCGTAACCCCTGAAGAAGGCGTCCGCAGCGGTGTGCCTTATGCACATGTGAGTGTGGAGCCCGCAGAGAACTACTGTCCTGACGCCCCTGCCGCCGTAGAGGCTCCTGAAGAGGGGATCAAGTCCAGTCTCGAAGAACCCGCTGTAGGTCCTTTTCTCCACAACGAAATCGCCCTCTGCAGGGCCCAGCTCCGGTATCACCCTGGCTCCTTCCGTGCCCTTGATGGCATGACGCCCCCACCTTTTGACGACCTCCGGGTCGTGTGGGTAGTGTGCGTCGTTGCTGAAGACCACGGGGATGTCTCGGGCTCGTGCTGCCTCTACAAGTCTCTTCACATTGGGGACTATCTTCGAAGCCCGGTCGCACTTCAGGCTCCCGTGCACAAAGTCGTTCAGCATGTCTATCACTATTACGGCAGGGTTTTCCATGTGGTTCGTCAAAAATAGTCATCCGATATTATTTTCCGGAACCGCCTTAAATAGGTTCGGTCAGGGGATTGACCTGCCCAGGGCTCCCGGGCGAGGGTTGAAACGTTTCCTGCCCTTGACCATGCCCAAATATGGGCATTACTACATCGCATTATTAGATAATGTGCATATAGCATGCGTCACTTCGCCCTTACCTCGAAGGTGCACCTTTGGTCGCCCTTTGCTATGCACTCCACCTCGTCGACCTGGAAGGGTTTTCCGAATAGCTCGGGGAAAACGCCTGCGACAATCCCCCTCAACAGTGCAGCGGATGGGTGGCCCGTTCCCTTCGCGCCTTCGCATTCGAATGAGCCGTAGACCGCGATCTTCCCGCCCGAGTCGCCAATATGGATCACCTCGACCCTTCCGAAACCCGCCCACTGGAACATGGCGGTGCTGACTTTCCGGTAGACCTCAACGGGGTCCTTGAGCCCGACCGCTTCCGCTGCTGCCCTGTGGAGCCTCCCGAAGCCCCTGCCCAGCTCTAGCCCCTGGTAGTAGAGGAAGGCGACGGCGCCGGTCCCGAACTGGGCTTTCACTTCGTCTATCAGCCTCCTATAGGCAGCCGCCCTCAGGATTATCGCCCTGTCGCCACCGGCGGTTATCGGGTGCGAGAGGTTGTCGATTATGAGCCCGTCGGCTATTGGCTCGATCACCTCGGCGTGGCGGGCCATCCCGGTCGACTCTAGCTCCTTCGCCATGTCGCCGATCCCAACGTCGGAGTTGGTCATGTCGAGGAATGTCAGAACGGGGAACGCGTCGGTCAGCGCCGAAGGGGATGACGCGAAGTAAAGCGGCAGCGCCCCGTGTTTAGCTGCAATCCCTGTCAATGCTGGCAGCGCTCCCGGGTCATTCTTCATCACGAATCTGAGCCCGGCGAGCTTCCTGCCCGGGAGTACGAGTACCCTGGAAAGGTCGAATTCGTGGTGCATAGGACAATTTATGCGGCTCCTGATTTAAAGTCTTAATGACAAACAGGCTATGGAAGGCAGCTTACGATGCGGAACCGCTTGAGCTAAAGCATCCCAGCGGGAATTTTCCTGCCGCTGGCGGGGGAGAGTGAAAGGGTAATGGGATGGAGAGAGGAGGCCCTCGCTCGCGTACTGCGGCGAGGAGCTCTTCAACGGGAAGGTGAGGTGCAAGTACCGCGGGTGCAGGGCAGCAGGGGAATGCGAGGAAGGGAAGGGCTGATCCCGACCTCAGGGACTTTGGGGTTAGAAGCATCGCCTTCCACAATGTGCGCCACAACGACACACGCGCCGGGGGCCCCGAGCGCAGCGGAAAACGTAGCGGCATATATGGGGAAATTTGCGCAAGGAGCCCCTAGGAATAATTGCGGAAAACTCACTGAAAAGCTTGGTGTTTCGATTGGGACTCGGATCTACAGTCACGGAAGCGGAACTAAAAAGGAGAATGCCAAGGAAGGAGAGGCTGATCCTGATTCATCAGGTCGCAGACCATGACCGGGGTGGGCTCCAAGCTGAGGGGGCAAGCGGAAATGAGCATAATAGAGTGGGAGAACGTCCAGCTCGACCGCCCTTACCTAGGGCTCTTGGACGATGACCTTGACGAGATGAGTGGGTGGATCAGGACCCTTAGGAAGAGGGAGACGTGGGCGCTGATCACGGCACTGGTGGTGCTGCCCGAGGTCGGCACGGGCTGGTACAGCTTCACGCCGCAGGAATGCTGCCTTACGCAGACTAAATGTTGCATTTTCGACTTGCCTGAGCTTTGAACCCGCCCTGCAGAACTTGAGCCTCTCGATTGGTAACATATCAGATTCAGACCGAACGGTACCGCACTTTCGCACCAGTTGAAAAAGCGCGTTTTTGGTCAAGCTTTTTTGGCTCCCAAAAAAAGTTTGATGGCGGGCCCGCTGGGATTCGAACCCAGGTCCTGTGGCTCCGAAGGCCACCGCCATGATCCGGACTAGGCCACGGGCCCCCTTAAGGGTTTGACCTGGGATGGAATTAAGGGTTACGGACTCCAAAGATTCTGCAGAATGCCAAGATAAGGTTGCATTCAGAGCATGCCATAATTCCGCCTGGATGGAATGGAAGCCTAGGGCAACCACTTGACTGTGACACGGGCGACTTCAGGATCTGGCTGAAAATCAAAGATGGTTTCTTTGCCAGGATTGACTGCAAAATATTATTGGCTGACCAATCATCAAATAGCAATTCTTTATTTTCCCAGGAGTTTCAATTCTGCACTAACCGCGAGATCCGCCATTTTGGTAAGAGCAATACTTATTGCGCTCGAGAAGGCCTGGCAATCTTTACCCTGAAAAGGAGCGGCCAGGCTGCGCCCGATATGCTTACTATGAGCATGTACAGGCATAGCGCATTTTGGTAGTCCTACAAAACTCCGTGGAAGCTAATGAGCTCAATGTGTCAGACATCGCTTCTTCGTCCACTCCCCTCTTACTTTATTGGACGGTCTTTCCCGCACTGCACATTTCCAAGCCTGAATTTCAACTTCCAGAGGGAACCTATAGACCGTTTTTCGGCGCGCAGCAAAAACCCTACTGAAGAGGACATTAAGGGGGCGAGCAATAAAATATTGCAACGTTGAATAGGATTGATCATGTATTTTTTGGCGACCCTGGGTTTTGGCTTAGAACAAAATTTAATATTGACTGCCTCCTCTCTGATCAAAGAAGGTGCATTAATGTCAGATAGAGAAGCCCCCTCGCGCAGCCTCATGTTGCCCTCGGAGGGGGAACTGGTGGGGGTCGTTATCCAGCTGCTGGGTTTCGACAGGGTTAAGGTAAAGTGTTCAGACGGAAAGACTAGGATCTGCAGGATCCCAGGAAAGATGAAGAAGAAGATATGGCTCAGGCTCAACGATGTGGTGCTGGTCGCCCCTTGGGACTTCCAGTCGGACCAGAAGGGGGACATAGTGTGGAGATACGACCGCGGGGATATGAGGGAACTCAAGGCTAAGGGATACCTAGACATGCTCGTCTAAGAAGCCCCCATCCTTTAGAAAGCCTTTTATCATTATCGGAATCAAGTATTTAATGGTTTTTAGGCGATATTTTTGGGCGAGGATTACGAAGCACTTGCAAGGAAGGAGGAGCTCAGGGTAGATCGGATCAGGTCAAAGAGGACGAAGGATGAGGACCTTTTCAAGACAGTCGAGGAGGTCTTCGACGTAAAGACCGTAATGGTCCTGTACCAGATGATAAATAACGGTCCGATTGACAGGGTCTTCGGCGCCGTCAAGGCAGGAAAGGAGTCTAGGGTCTACTGGGCGAAGGGCAAGTCAGGCGAAGACCTCGCTGTTAAGATATACCTGACCTCGTCGATGGAGTTCAAGAAGTCCATAAGGCAGTACATACAAGGCGACCCAAGGTTCAAGGACAGCAGGGACTACCGGAGGCTGATCTACACCTGGGCCCAGAAGGAGTTCAAGAACCTGTCCCAAGCTCACGGTGCCGGAGTGCGGGTGCCAAAGCCCATCCACGTCTCTCAGAACATTCTCGTGATGGAATTCATCGGAATTGACGGTGAGCCTGCGCCGTTGCTGAAGAGCCTCGGTGATGACGAAATAAACGCGCAGGTATACGAGGATGTCATGGGGATGCTCGACAGGCTTTACAGGGACGCCGGGCTTGTGCACGCGGACCTCAGCGAGTACAACATTATGTTACACCAAGGGAAAGTGTACTTCATTGACATGGGGCAGGCGGTCATGAGGGCACACCCCATGGCAGAAGACTTCTTGACGAGGGACGTTGGAAATCTTATAAGATTCTTTGAGAAGAAGGGTCTGAACCCACCTGACCCAGGGAGTGTCATAAAATGGCTGAAGCGGCAATGAGCAGGATATACATGAAGATACCTGTCGATAGGACAGGGGTCCTCATAGGTGAGAGCGGCGGTACGAAGGGCGAGATTGAGAAGGGCACTGGCACGAAGATCACCGTGGACGGAAAGAGCGGAGAGGTAGTGATAGAGACAGGGACCAGCAAGGGCGACCCCTCAGGGATCCTCAAGGCAAGGGACATAATAACTGCCATCGGAAGGGGCTTCAGCCCGCAAAGGGCATTCAGGCTCTTCACAGACGGGCAGATGGTTGAAGTTGTGGATCTTAAGGAGGCCCTCGGGGACTCAAGAAACCAGCTCCTAAGGGTGAAGGGGCGGATCATAGGAGAGAACGGCAAGACAAGGAGGATAATCGAGAAGCTCACTGGGACCGCGGTCTCAGTCTACGGACACACAGTCTCGATAATCGGGGAGTATGACGAGATACTCGTGGCGAAGGAAGCGATAGCCATGCTAGTGAAGGGTGCGATGCATGGTGCGGTCTATAAGTACCTGAACAGCGCACACCTAGAGCTCAAGAAGAAGAGGCTCTCGCTCTGGGAGAAGAGACCTGAGCTCAAGGAGGAGCTGAAGGAGGAGGTCGCGGATGTGGACGGGACGGAGGGAGGAGCCAAAGGAGGGGAATATGAAGAACAAGAGGGAGGTTAAGGGGTGTCCAGGGAGAAGTTCCAGTCAATATCTGCGGCCGATTTCTTCTACAGGAATAGGGAGATAGCTGGATTCGACAACCCCGTAAGGGCGACCTACACAATAATCAGGGAGCTGGTCGAGAACGCGCTTGACGCATGCGAGCAGTACAGCATCCCGCCTGAGGTGAGGACCAAGCTGATCGACGAAGGCAACTCCATATACCGGATAAGGGTTGAGGACAACGGGATCGGAGTCCCATACGACCAGATCCCTTATGCCTTCGGGCAGATCCTCTTCGGATCTAAGTACATGCTCAGGCAGAGCAGGGGCATCTTTGGGCTAGGGGGGAAGATGGCTGTCCTTTACGGTCAGATAACAGCACACAGCTCGGTGAAGGTCCTGTCCAGCACAGGGGGATTTGAAAAGTACCTCTACGAGCTCAACATAAACGTCCAAGAGAACAAGCCCATCATAAGGAGGAAAGAAGTGACCCCCAACCCCGGCAGGTGGCGCGGGACAATAATAGAGTTCAGCTTCGAGGGGGACTATGTCAGGGCCAAGCCGAAGGTCGTCGAGTACTTCCGGCAGACTTCGATCCTACTTCCCTACGCGAACATACTTTACATAGACCCGGACGGCGCGCTCTACAGGTTCGACAAGATAACGGAGGAGATGCCAAAGCCCGCTGAGACGGTCAAGCCACATCCATACGGGGTAGACCTAGAGATCGTCCACAGGATGATAAATGCGACTAGGAGCAGCACGATGGTCGACTTCCTAGTGAACAACTTCCACAGGGTGGGCGTGGCCACGGCGATGAACTTCCTCAAGGAGGCGAAGATTAGCCAGAACGCCAACCCCAGGACGCTCGACTCCAAGGAGCTCTTAAGGCTAGTCAACAAGATGAAGGAGTATGATGGCTTCCAGCCCCCGGATGCGCAGTGCCTCTCACCGATTGGCGAGGAGCTCCTGAAGAAGGGCATAATCAGGGAGTTCAGGCCCGAATACGTGGCGGTCACCCAGAGAGGGGCATCGGCCTACGCAGGGTATCCTTTCATAGTCGAGGCGGCGATCGCCTACGGCGGGGATATCCCAATAACCCCGCAGGACGAGATGCTCGTCTTCAGGTTCGCAAACAAGATCCCGCTCCTGTATGACCTCCACAGCGACGTTACGATGAAGGTCATTAAGAAGATAAACTGGCAGAGGTACAGGCTGGACCTCAGCTCTATGCCCTTGGCATTCTTCGTCCACATATGCGCCACGAAGGTCCCCTACAAGACGGTGGGGAAGGAGTACATAGCGGACAGACCGGAGGTCGAGTACGAGATCGAGTGGGCGCTCAAGACTTGCGCCAGGGACGTCCGGAACCACTTGGCGAAGAAGGAGAAGGCAAACATCGTGCAGAGGAGGCTATCCGTCTTCGAGAGGTACCTGCCGATGATCGCGCAGTTCTCGACTGATCTGGTGGGGAATGGGAAGCCCCCGGACTACGAGAAGGTGCTGAGGAGAGTGCAGGCACATGCTAAGGAAGTCGAACAGAGAAGTCTTGTCGAAGCTGAGTGAGCTCGGGA
>CALGKV010000080.1 GCA_937930465.1 Methanosuratincolales archaeon
CGCCTATCCGGAGGTGGAATGAATGAAGATACTTTTGGTCGGAGGGGGGGGCAGGGAGCACGCGATAGCCGAGTCGCTCGCCAAAAGCTCACACTGCCCCAAGGTATACTGCGTCTCGGAGCTGATAAACCCGGGCATCAGGAAGATCGTCTCATCTGGCGGAGGCGAGTACTTCAGGGGCGACACAAACGACCCATCCGCAGTGGTTGGCGCTGCCCTCAGGTGCAGCCCAGACTTCGTCTTCGTCGGCCCTGAGGAGCCAAACTTCCACGGGATCCCCGATGCCCTCGAGGATAAGGGGATACCATGCATAGGGGCCAGCAAGGAGGTGGCGGAGCTAGAGCTCTCTAAGGCCAGCATGAGGGACCTGCAGTGGAAATACAAGATCCCAGGCAGGCTCTGGTACAAGAAGTTCAAGACCTTTGAGGAAGCAGTCCCGTATATTGAGGAGTACGCGGAGAGCATCGCCCTGAAGCCAGCAAGGCAGGCAGGCGGGAAGGGGGTCAAGGTCATAGAGGACTTCCAGGTATACCTCCAGGATGACAAGAGGAAAGTGAAGAAGGAGCATGCGGAGTCGATCGTCAACGAATACATGAAGGGCTACGATGACATCGAGTACAAGCTCCTCATCGAGGAGAGGGTGTGGGGCCCCGAGTATACCGTGCAATGCTTCACTGATGGGAGGACGGTTGTGCCGATGCCTGCAGTGCAGGACAACAAGCACGCGTTCGACGGGGACTTGGGCCCAGAGACGGGCGGGATGGGCTCGATCTCATGCTGCATGAATCTGAGATACGGCGTCGAGGACGAGAGGGCAGTAATCACCGAGGGGGAGTACCAGCGCTCTGCGGAGATTGTCAAGATGATGATAGACGCGATCCAGAGGGAGACCGGGAAGAAGTACCACGGGATCTCCGCAGGCCAGATGATGCTGACCTCGGTCTGGGGGCCGACCGTGATAGAGATGTACTCCAGGCTCGGCGATCCTGAGGCTGCGAATGTCCTGACGATGCTCAAGACAGACCTCGTGGACATCTGCGAGGCAATAATCTGCGAAGATCTGAACAAGGTAAAGGTCGAGTTTGAGGACCAGGCTGTAGCAGTGAAGGCGGTCTGCCCGGAGGGGTACCCAGACCGGAGGGATCTCGCGAAGGGGCACCCGGTCTCGATCTCGGCACCGTCCAATTCAGGAGGGATCCTCTGGGCCTCGGCAGAGGACACTGGGAACGGCGTTGTGACTGGGGGGTCAAGGGTCGTAGAGTGCATAGGAACAGGGGACACGCTCCCCGAGGCAAGTGCAAGGGCTGAGGAGCTATGCATGGGGGTTGGGCTCTCCGACGGGTGGAAGCTTTTCCACAGGAGCGATATCGGGACCGAGAAGTCGATCCTCAGGAGGATCCAGCTGGGGAACATGGCAAGGGAGATCTACCAGTACAGGGAGAGGAAGGGGCTACTAGGAAAGAGGATGATCTGGATACCAGGGAAGGGTTTGATGGAGGTAGGGTGACCAGGGAATATCCGGATGGCTAGGTGGGGGAACATGGTTTTCAGAATGGGCGAAAAGGAAAGGGTGCGGCTGGTAAAAGAGGTAGACTCGCTCAGGAAGGAAATCGAGGGGAGGCTCGCTCCGCTCGAAAGGATCTCGCCGGGCTCCCCTGCAACATTCGTTTCCGTTGGCGGGGGCGAACTCGGGGACCTGGCAGTCACCGCAGCCGGGAGGCACTTCGGCGGGGCGAGGGGCGGGATAATCTCCGTAGCATTCGACAAGTACCACGGCTTCCCTGCCCAGGACGCCGCAGACTACACAGAAGTCTTCAACATGATGGACGGGGAACAGCTCGAGAAGATGATAAAGAAGTACATTCCCGACCCGCGTGCCCCCCACGCGATTTACTTGGAGGTGGAGAGGATAGACACTCAAAGGGCGTACAAGCTCGGCATGGAGGACGGGTACAGGATCATGTCTACTCCCTACGGCCCGCTTATATGCATGGACAGGCATGCAACGAAGCTCATGTTTGAGAGGCTGGGCCTGAACATGGCGCCATGGGCTTACGCTGACTCCGAGGCAGGCGTCCAGGAGGCTGCCGAGAAATTTGGGCTGCCGGTCATAGTCAAGCCGGTGATGACCTCGAGCGGGCACGGCACCTCGATAGTGAGGACCGAGAAGGAGCTGAAGGAGAGCTACAGGCACTCGGTAGAGCACGCGAGGGGCGTCGGTGACGAGGTGATCGTGGAGAAGTACCTGCCGGAGGTCAAGGAAAAGGGGACGGAGATCACCCAGATCGTGGTGAGGCACTTCGACAACGAAGGGAAGATCGTGAGCACCTGCCTGCCGCCGGTAGAGCACAGGAGGCCGGGCGCGACTTACCACGAGAGCTGGCTACCGTCGACGATCTCAGCCGAGGCGGCTTCAAAGTGCAGGGAAGGGGCAATGAAGATCGCGGATTTCATGGGTGGGATCGGCATTTATGCCGTAGAGCAGTTCGTTGTAGGCAATGAGGTCTACAACAACGAGGTTGCGAACCGCCCGCACGACACCGGGCTGGTCACGAGGTGGATGCTGAACATGGACGAGGGTGCCCTCCAGCTGGTCTCCACTCTGGGGATGCCAATCGACCCCTCGATGGTCGAGATCTCCCGCCAAGGTGTCTTTGGAGTCGCGCACGTAGTCCTGGCGCCGGATGGAGTGAAGGAGGGCGCCACGGTGCAGGAGCTCAACCTGAAGGGGCTGCACGGAGGCCTCAAAGGAGGGCTGAAGGGCGACCTCTGGATCTTCGGGAAGCCCGCTGCTTACCCTGGCAGGAGGATGGGGCTGGCGTTCTCTTATGCAGCCAGCCTCGAGCAGGCAAGGGAAAACGCAGAGAGGATAGCGCATGTTGCAGAATCGAACTTCGTTTACAAAATTTGAGGAGAGCGGAATGATCGATGTAAGAGAAGAAGGGGGGAATGGAAGCCTGTGCCAAAAGCATCTGTGATTGTTGGTTCCAAGTCAGATGAAGAAATCGGATCTAAGGTGAAGGAAACATTGAGCGAGTTCGGCGTGGAAGCCGACTTCCAGGTGATCTCCGCGCACCGGGACCCGGAGAGGCTAGACGCATACCTCAGGGGATCAGACTCGGACGTGTTCATTGCTGTAGCGGGGCTCGCAGCAGCGCTGCCTGGCGTGATCGCTTCGAAGACGAGTAAGCCTGTGATAGGCGTGCCCAGGGAAGTGAGGCTCGGCGGGCTCGACGCTCTGCTCTCGATCGTCCAGATGCCTCCAGGGGTGCCAGTCGCGACGGTCGGGATCGACAACTGGAAGAATGCCGCGCTGCTCGCGGTAGAGATCCTTGCCCTAAAGTACCCAACGCTTACTGAAAGGCTTGAGGCGTCGAGGAGGACCAAGGCATGAGGTTCCTGGTAAAGGCAGAGGTTAGCCTAAAGCGGGGGCACTTCGACCCGGAGGGCGACGTCGCTGCAAAGTCACTCAAGGATTTGGGATTCGGCGTTGGGACGGTCAGGGTAAGCAAGGGGTATACTATGGAGATAGATGCGCGCGACGCCAGCGAGGCAAAGGCGCTTGCTGAGGAGATGTGCAGGAGGCTTCTGGCAAACCCGATTAAGGACGACTTCAGGGTGGAGGTCCTATTTATTGAGGGAAGGACTGATTAGGAGGGTCAGTGAGGACCCCCCGGTAGCCGCGATAGACCTCCGCGAGGCCGAGGATACGGACCTGCTTGAGATAAGCAATGGGATGGGGCTGGCGCTCAGCCTGTATGAGATGAGGGTTATCAAGGAGGAGTTCAGTAGGCCCCTCACCGATGTGGAGCTCCAGACCTTCGGGCAGACCTGGTCGGAACACTGCATCCACAAGACCTTCAGGGGGTTGGTGGAGACAGATTCAGGAACAGTGGACAGCCTCCTGAAGAGTTACATTGCGAAGGCCACCAGAGAGCTCGCCAGGCCCTGGTGCTACTCGGTATTCGAGGACAACGCCGGGCTCGTCGACTTCGACAATGGGCATGTAATAGCAGCGAAGGTCGAGACCCACAACCACCCGTCAGCGATCGAGCCCTTTGGAGGCGCAGCCACAGGGGTAGGAGGGGTCATTAGGGACATCCTTGGCGTCTGGGGGGAGCCTATAGCTGTCTCGGACGTGCTCTGCTTCGGCCCGCTAGACACAGGTTACAGCGGGCTCGCCCCGGGTATCAAGCACCCGCGCTACATCTACAAAGGGGTTGTAGCAGGCGTGGGGAGTTATGGCAACAACATGGGGATACCGAATGTGAACGGCGCCGTGCTCTTCGACAGTAACTACATAGGGAATGTTGTAGTCTACTGCGGCTGCTTCGGCATACTCCCCAAGGACAGGTACGTAAGGCAGACCAAGGAGGGGGACTTGGCTGTCCTTGTTGGAGGCAGGACGGGCAGGGATGGCATACACGGGGTAACTTTCGCCTCGACTGACCTGCCAGAGGACTCGGAGGGTCTGAGGTCCGCAGTCCAGATACCGAACCCGCTGGTGGAAGAGAGGCTAAGGAGGGCGGTGATCAGGATAAGGGACGAATGCCTGGCCTCCGGGATCACGGACCTCGGCGGCGGAGGGATATCATGCGCGACGGGCGAGATGGCAAGCAGGTCCGGGCTCGGCCTCACAGTTGAGCTGGACGCGGTTGAGCTTAAAGAAACAGGCATGGCACCATGGGAGATCTGGGTCTCTGAGAGCCAAGAGAGGATGCTATTCTCGGTGCCTGCAAAGAATCTCGAAAGGGTTGCCCGCATCTTCGAAGGCGAAGAGCTGGAGTGGTGCGCCTTAGGAAAGTTCAACCCCACGAAGAGGCTCAGGGCAACCTATAAGGGGGTCACAGTCTGCGACCTCGGGCTAGACTTTCTGTACAGCCCACCCAAGCTCAAAAGGAAGGCAAAAAGGGTCGAGCCGAGCCCTCTTCCTCTCTACCTCAAGGAGCCGGAGGATCTATCGTCAGAGCTCCTAGCGCTCCTCGCAGATCCGAACGTGAGGAGCAGGGAGGGGGTGGTGAGGGCTTACGATCACGAGGTAAGAGGAGCTACAGTAGTCAAGCCCATACAGGGTCAATCTGGAAGCCACAACGATGCAGCGGTCATCAAGCCGCTCAAGGACTCCTGGATGGGCGCAGTAATCTCTTGCGGAATCAACCCGTTCTACCCTGACCCTTACTGGATGGCAGCTTGCTCGCTTGAGGAGGCGCTCAGGAACAACACTGCGGTTGGGGGCAGGAGGGTAGCGATACTTGACAACTTCGTCTGGGGGAACCCAGAGAAGGAAGACAGGATGGGATCCCTACTTAGGGCGTGCGAAGCCTGCTATGACTTTGCAAAGGCCTTCGGCACGCCTTTCATATCTGGGAAGGACTCGCTTTACAACGAGAGCCCGATGGGACCCGTGAGGCCCACCCTGCTTATAACAGGCGTAGGGATAATACCCGACGTCAGGAAGGCGGTGACATCAGACCTGAAGGCTGCAGGTGACCCGGTCTACCAGATCGGCATCACAAAGGAGGAGGTCTGCGGCTCAGCCTACCTAAGGTCTAAAGGCATTGAGGGAGGAGATTGGCCGAGGGTGGAGGCTTCGGTTTCAAGGAAGATCATGGAGACCCTGACTGCAACCATTGACGCGGGCTTCGTTGCGGCATGCCACGACCTCTCGGAGGGGGGGCTCGGGGTGGCGGCATCAGAGATGGTTATAGGGGCAAGGCCCGGATTGGGCATGTCGCTTGATCTAGGAAGGGGGCTGTTCCTAACGGGAAGGGACGATTTGGCGATCTTCTCCGAATCGGCAGGCAGGTTCCTTGTGGAGGTCAGGGCAGGGCATGCAGGGGAATTTGAGGAGGCTTTCAGGGGGCTGCCGGTGAGCTGTGTAGGCGAGGTGCTCAAGGAGGGGGCGCTCAGGCTGAGTGGGCTGAAAGGGAAAGAGCTAACCATAGAGAGGGCAGACTTGACTAGGGCATGGAGGGGAGAATGATGGATCTCAGGAAGGCGAAGGCTTGCATACTTAGGGTCGGAGGGACGAACTGCGATGCCGAGGTCAAGGCAGCGCTAGAGGACCTTGGTCTGAGGTCGGATATCCTTCACATGGACTGGCTTGAGAAGGGCAAGCTGTCAGAGTACCAGCTACTCGTATTTCCCGGGGGGTTCTCTTACGGCGACTACGTGAGGGCTGGCGCAGTCTGGGGTAAGAAAGTATTGACTAAGATGAGGAGGGATCTGGAGAGGTTCGTCGAGGACGGCAGGCTAGTCATGGGAATATGCAACGGCTTCCAGGTCCTGGTCGAGGCGGGAATGCTCCCCGGGGACGGCGGCCAGTTTTCCCCCACGCCCAGAGCTGTGCTGGCAAACAACAGCTCTGCAAGGTACGAGTGCAGGTGGGTCTTCCTTAGGGGTGAAGGCAGCCACGCCCCTTTCGCGCGACGGATTGGTAAGGGCGAGGTCCTGAGGGTGCCGATCGGGCACGGCGAAGGCAGGTTCCTGGCTGAATCGGAGGAGGCGGTCCACGAGCTTATACGCAGCAACCGTATCGTCTTCAGGTATGCCCGACCTTCCGGCGAGCCGGCCGAAGGGGCTTATCCTTTCAACCCTAATGGATCCGTGCACGATATCGCTGCGATCTGCAACAGGGAAGGCAACGTCATCGGCATGATGCCCCACCCGGAGAGGGCGTTCTTCGGCTGGCAGGCATTCGGATATGGCGACCCACATCGCTATGGAGACGGCAGGAAGATATTCGAAGGGATAGTGGATCACATAAGGTCATTGTAAGATTCGGCATAAACATCCTCTTTTGGTCTCCCCGAGAAGTAGTTGTCTAGGATCTCCAAAAGGACCTCGAGCGGCTTCAAGCCAACAACCCTGGCTACCCTGCGGCCATCCCTGAACAGCAGGATGGTCGGCACTGACATCACGCCCAATCGGACAGCAACAGCGCTCGTCCCGACATTAACCCTCGCAAATGAAATTCCGGGGCGCAGCCGCTGCAGCTCGTCGAAAATAAGCAAGGCCATCCTACATGGCATGCACGAGCCGCTCCAAAAGAGCACTGCTGCATGACTTGCGCCCATTACGAATTCGTCAAAGCTCCGGTCGTCCAGATCCTTTGGCGATCCGCCCGATCCGATCCCCGAGCTATCGCAACCCAACCATTCATCCCCCTGTGATGCACGGATCCATCCTGTCTAGCAAGGCGGCGTATTTCCTTATCCTCATTAGAACCAGGTATACTAGCGGGGCAAGCATCAAGGTAAGCAGCCCCGTCGCAGCAGTCGGACCGAAGAGCAGGGAAGAGGAGGAGAGGAAGTTGAAGAGTGCGTGCATCCCAATTGAAGCAGACAGGTAGGGCAAAACCTCGAGCAGGCGGACGCGCCCCCTGTTGGAAATCAAGGATCTGGAGACCCCGAGCCCAGCTATCGAAGTGGCTGAAGCGTGCAGGAAAGATGAGAGGGCGGAGCGGACTGCCACGAGAGCGATCCCGGAGGCGAGACCCCCTGCGAGGGCCTGTTCCCAGCCGTAGATCACGTTCTCCGTAAGCGCAAAGCCGAATCCCAGCGCCATCCCATATATCATCCCATCTTCAACCTCCCTTACCTTGCCTAAAATGAAACGGAAGCCAGTCACCTTGACGGATTCCTCAACCAAAGGCGCAACCACGAGAACCGAAGTGAATAGTGCAAGGTCTGCCTGCATCTCGATCGGAACAACGATAATCATCCTGAACAGCCCGAAGAAGATGGCGTTGAAGGCAGTCGAGACTATCAATGCAAAGAAGACCGTGTACGTGGCGCCGACTGCCAAAGCCCGATACAGGTCTTTCAGCTCCTCCCTGTTGCAGATCTCCCAACCCCTCACCCAAACCAGATAAGCAAGGGGCGGCAGGGCAGAGGCGAGGATTATCACGAGTAAGTCGAAGATCGTCACAGATAACAATTCTGCGCATCCAGCAAATAAGCCCATTGCGAGCCGCCGCGCAATCACATGAGCGACATATTCAGTTAGAGACACCAGAAAATTATATAATGAGCCCATTACTGCTCTGAATACCAAAGGTGGAAACAATGTCAGCATCGGCAAAAACACTTAACCCTGCACCGCTGGGGCTAGCAGCGTTCGCCATGACGACAACCGTGCTCTGCCTGTTCACTGTCGGGGCCATACCGTCTTCTTGGGTATCAATCGTCATCCCGCTCGCAATCGCATACGGCGGGATGATGCAGGTCATCGTAGGGCTCTGGGAGGCAAAATTGGGCAATACCTTTGGATTTGTGGCTTTCACATCCTATGGGGCGTTCTGGCTATATTACGTGCTCGTCGGCATCTTGTCATCAGTCGGAATTATAACGGTCAGCCCGACAGCAGCCGGAGTGGTACTGCTCATGTGGGGTTTCCTGACGCTTTATCTATGGATAGCATCACTAAAGGCACCGAAGGTGACAAGCATGGTATTCATGTTCCTGACTATAACCTTCTTTGTGCTTGGCATAGGAGATCTCACGGGCATCGGAATGATAACAAAGGCAGGCGGTGCACTCGGTCTAGTGACAGCTGCCCTAGCTTGGTACAACTCGCTTGCAATAGTGATAAACGACATGCATGGCAGGGCAGCGGTTCCATTGGGCAAACCCCTCATGTGAGGGGGCAATGATTTTTTTAAAAAAAGAGGCCTAAGTCCCCGCTCTGTAGGACCATATAGCCTTACCTAGCCTCTCTGCGCCTTCCCAGATCTGCTCTATCGTTGGGTAGCTGTAGTTTATTCGCAGCGTATTCTTTCCTCTCCCGCTGGGGTGGAAAGATCCCCCTGGCACGTATGCCACTCCGTTAGAGACCGCC
>CALGKV010000081.1 GCA_937930465.1 Methanosuratincolales archaeon
GCGGTTACTGCAAGGCTGAAGAGGAGCCTTTTCTTTAGCCTGCTTCCTTTGGCTGCAACAATCCCCTCCCTTATCATGGGGGTGTAGCCGAGTTCCTTCACTGCGTCCCTGATCTCTGATGCAGCAACAACGGAAGGAAAATATTCAACGAAGACTAGCTTTGTCGCAAGGTTAGAGTTCACAGCAACAATGCCGTCCTTCTCAAGAAGCCCCTCCTCCAGTGCCTTTATGCATGAGGCACACTTCATGTCCTCGACATAGATTGCTATCCTCTCAGCAACGGGCTTGTATCCCGCCTCTTCAATTGCCCCCTTGATTGATCTGGCGCCCGCCAACGAGGGGTCATACTCCACTATAGCAGTCCCAGACCCGAAGCTGACCTCTGCCTTGTGAACCCCTTTCAGCGCAGCCAGCGACTTCTCGATGTTGAGCGCACATGTCGCACAGTGCATCCCTTCGATCCTGATCGAGGCTTTCTTCCGCATGAGTGATCGATCGCAGTGTTTTTCTATTAAGCTTGCATGTCCTTTTCATTAGGGACCAAGGCTTGATTCCGCCTGGAGATGAATGATAAGCATGCCGCTTCCCCATTGGGCAATAAGGCTAATCATGCGCCTCTTCCCTAAGAGGTTTCACATAGCAAGGCTGAGCAAGATCCCAGTTTTCGGGCACCTGATCGACCTTGCTTTCTTTGACAAGGACCAGATCATGTTTGTCCCTAAGACCATCGATCTGGATGCCCGCTTCGAGGAACCTGAGAGCATGCCCCTCCCCTATGCTTTAGCCGAGCATTTTGTCAACGCCGCGGAGCACCACTGGGTCATGGACTTCTGCATCTGCAGGGTCTCTAGCGGGTGCAAGGATTACCCGCGCGAGCTTGGGTGCCTCTTCCTCGGAGAGGCTTCCCAGGGGATAGACCCTAGCCTCGGGCACAAGGTGACAAGGGAGGAGGCTTTGGAGCACCTGAGGAGGTGCAGGGAGGCCGGGCTCGTCCATTTGGTGGGCAGGAACAAGCTCGACTCCATTTGGCTTGGAGTGAAGCCAGCAGATCGGCTCCTCACGATCTGCAACTGCTGCCCCTGCTGCTGCTTGTGGAAGATGATCCCGGACCTCTCGGCGAGGATCAGGAGGAAGATATCAAAAATGCCCGGTGTAGAAGTGAAGGTCGATGGGGGGAAGTGCATCGGGTGCGGGACCTGCGCAGGGGTCTGCTTTGTCAATGCGATTGAACTCGCGAATGGTAAAGCCATGATCGGCAGCGAGTGCAGGGGCTGCGGAAGGTGCGCAGAGTCGTGCCCTAACAGAGCCATATCTGTTGCGATAACTGGCAGCGGCTATTTGAGGGCGGCCATATCGCAGATCTCTTCTGCAGTGGAGGTCTGAGCCTACTTCAGGAACTTTTCAGGATCTTTATCAAACATCTTCTTGCAACCTGGCGCGCAGAAGTAATACGTTTTCCCCTTGTACTCGCTCTTGAGCTTGGCAGACTTCTCGTCCACATCCATGCCGCAAACAGGATCTATTGCCATACGGATCAAAGAATCCTATCCCATTCCGCCTAGAAAAAACTATCCAACCGTTTCCGGTTCGGTCCATGCAAAAACGGCACCTTAGGGGCTACGCATGGTGCTCCATCCAGCATCCCGTACGTTAACCCCTGAGGAGCCCTATGGCGATACAATCTCGCCATTGCTTTTTTATAAGCTATTTGTTTCATATGGAACAAAAAGACTATGTTCTGTAAAGCTCTTTCCGCCTAGCCTCTAGGAGGTCGTTGGGCTGCCCCATGTATTCTGCTGCCGTCATGACCTTCCCCCCAGCCACCCCTTCAGTGATCGCTTTCAGGTATTCCCTGAACTTGAGGTCTCTGAGGAAGTGGTGATCCACTACGACCTCCCTGGCGCCATTGGAGATTATGCGCCTCAAGTTAGTTATGGCCGAGTCCAGTTGCTCTTTCGAGGTCCTGTAGCCCAGCATGTAAGTCATCGGCCCATCGATTATTGCCAAGTCCGGCTTCTCATTCAGTATGAATGCTGCCTGCCCATCATGTACAGGCCCCTCAACATCAGACGTGTGGATCAACTTCCTTCCCTCAGACTCGACCATTGTCTGTATAACGTATCCAAGTGCACTGCTCGACCCATGGAAGACTGCCCCTGAGAAAGAGACCTTGGTCTTAGCGAACGAGAAGGACTTGCCATCCGCAACCTCGACCTTTCTCGCCCTCCCCTTCACCATCCCGAGGAAGAGCGGAGCCCTGAAGTCTTTTTGGCTCCTGTTTATGTCATTGTTCGGATCTTTGACCAGCACGGTTTTGCCCTTGTAGATGTCGAGCGGTATCAAGTCCCCCGGGTCGTGGTGATCATAGTGGTAATGCGAGATCACCAGGACGTCTGCTTCCATCCCCTTCTCAGCGATCCGCTCAGCCGCCTTGCCCATCCTCTCTAGCTCTAACTGGTGAGGCGGCAGCCCAAACCTGTTGGGTGCCAGAGCAACCCCCGGATCTATAATCAATTTGACATCAGGGGTCTCCACGAATGTGCACATCGACCTGATCCCCATGCTGTCGAACGCAAGCAGTTCAACCTTCATATTCGCCCTTCCCTTCTTTTCCAACAAAACCAGAGATCAGCTGGTTGCATGCATACAACAAGAAGAAGTAGGGTTAGCCAAAACTAAATACCTTGCGCCACCCAATTCTCTTGCTTGAAACAAATGAACCGCCTTTCCTGGCACGCTTCTAGCCGCTCCGCTGGACACGCTTACACATGATTGGAGCCATTGCCAATGCATTAATGCGTGGCATGAGATCAGTTGAAGGGCAGCCCCTTGATTTTTGCTTCGGGCAAACCAATTAACCCCTTGGTCGGGGCAGTAGCTGCCAATCGTAATTAGTGACGTAATATGGGAAAAATTAATGCTGAACCTTAAGCCGAATAAAAAAAAGAGGGTTAGCCTTGCCTTTTGCTAATTATCAATGCTAAAGCCAAAGCGCATGCTGCAACCGCTATCCCTATTGGGGCACTGGGAGATGCCTCATCCCAGTACTGAACTGGCATATCGACTTGCAGGATGAATCCTCCGACGGGAATGTGGGTCTCATTGCCAGTCTTGATTGGGGCGTTCCCAAAATGGTTGTTCAGGCTCTCCCTGGGGCCTTCAATGCTTGCGGAGAGAATTATCGGGCCGATCATTTTGGGTGTGGTGTTTGCGTATTGCAAAGGCTCGTCAAGCCTTAAATAGAAGACATAAGTCCCGTTGTTGTCAATGCCGCCTGTCGAGGACGCATTCTCAAGGTTAAAGCAGTAGCTG
The DNA here is from genome assembly GCA_937930465.1 of Methanosuratincolales archaeon. GTDB lineage: Archaea > Thermoproteota > Methanomethylicia > Methanomethylicales > Methanomethylicaceae > Methanosuratincola. The sequence goes on from CALGKV010000081.1 coordinate 3,313, forward strand.
CCTGGTAGGGCGTTCTCACCTGTTTGCATTGGGTTGGCCTCGTTTACTGGATACGAGAAATGCCCCTGGTAGTACTCTTCGGCAGGCGTGATTGCGTCTGCCCCGAGCAGAGTGACCGAAATGCCGTCGATCCCGCCTTCCAAATCTGGGTCATAAATGCCGTCCTCGTTGAGATCGCCAAACTTTATGCCGCAAATGTGGAATGAGTAGTTCTGTTGGATAGGGTCTTCGGGCGGCTTCTGGTGCACTAGCTTGTTTGATTTCGCATAGGCGTTGGTCGTCGGGTTTCTGTTCCAAGATAGTTGCCCAAATGAATGCCCAGTACCGATGTCGGAATCGTATGGGTCATAGCTGTTGTGGAGGGGATACCAGTACGCAGTCTGATCTGGGCCTGGGGGCTTTGAGTAGTAGATGTTTGTCCTTTGCGCCTGCGGTATTGATGATAGTTCTGTCGGAGGCGCATTGGGCTCTAACTCCGTAGCGAGGAAGAAGAACCATATCCTGCAGTCCCCCACAATGCCTTGGCACTCCTCCGTCACTGTCAGGTTAAGGATTTCAGAGGGTCTGAGGATTGCCAGACCATCGTTGAACTGGCTGCTGTCGGTGTATGCCTCCAGGGTGCTGTTCGGCGGGCCTAAAGACCAGACATATATGTAAACAGGGGTGCTGTTCGAATGGGGCGCAAATATGGCTGCAGTGTCCAGCGACCCTGTGACTGTGCCCGATGCCCTTGGGACATTGGAGCTTGGCGCGTAAATCTCCCAAGTCGCATTGAGTTTCAGTTGAGTCCTGGTTGGGTTCACAACGGCTGCTGCCAAGGTGACGTACTGGATTGTTGATGCGACATCGGAAACATCCGCACTTGCCGTGTTCTTGAAGGATACTGTGACTTCAGCACTGCCCCCCAGTGTCAGGACATTGTCTGTGCTGCTGACGCCCCCTTCTGGGAAGTAAATGTTCCCGCTTGGGGCTGCTGCAACAAATGCTATGCTTGATATCAGCGAAAAAGCCAAGAGCAAAGCAACGGCTCTTTTTTCAATCATCTTTGTTCCCTCCTGGATCCAAAAATTCTTAAGCCATGACCTTGTTGTCATGTTTTTCAAATAATAAATTTTTGGATTTTGCTTCCATGCTGGGAAAGGTCGGCACTGATTGGGTCGATCCCAGAAGCAGGGTCTAGCAGGAGCATCGATTTTCAACCTGCCTTGATTACTGCAGCAGGCTCGGCTTTGCTGCGTGAGAGACAGGAGTTATAAAAAATGACGTGATCCGAAAAGCTGAGGCTGAGAAGATGGGATTCGCCTATCGGTTGTAAGGAACAGGATCGTCCCTTTCTGCTCCCCGAGTGCTTTTTAGCCTGCTCGGATCTAAATGATCTGTGCAGGAAATGTACGGCTGGACTAAGGAGATCTTGCCTACAGAGGCGGCGGGACCCCCCCATACATTAGCCGTGAGGTCGAGGCACGCCCCGCTCTGCATCCTCTGCAGGGGCGGGAGGCGCCTGTGCGGAAAGGCGTTCTGCCCCATTGAGCTCAAGGCAAGGGCGCTGATAAGCAACTCTGGGGCAGTCATTAGGACAGAGCTGTCGGGATCATCGCCCCCTTCTGTCTTCGTGGGGCGCCATGGGTACCCTAAGGTCTCGATCGGCCCAATGGTCCCACCAGTTTATGGGGACACTTCTGTGATGGATATCCCTGAGTCTTGGCTCTTCGAGAGCATACCGTCCATCGTAAACTACAGATACTCCCTGGTAAGGGGGACTGTTAGGGTTGAGGTTGACGCTGCCAAGAAGGGCGGGAGCCTAGTCGACTCGCTCCAGGAGCTCTCGATGGGGGCGGTTCCAGCCGACGCCGATGTCAGGTTTGAAAAGCCCCCCGCCATGAGGATCTCGATAGACGACAACTCCCAGCCATTCGGCCCATCCGCTCCACTGAGGCAATTCTCAATCTCTTCAGTCAAGGTTGACCACAGGATCGAGAAAGCCTTCTACGACGGGGATCTCCTTGCTGGGGACGCCCTCTACGATCTTTACCGATCGGGGGTGGAGGTCTCGAAGCTCCAGCGCGCCTTCAGCATGGGCGTGCTAGGCGTCCAGAAGAACAGGCGCCTTGTGCCTACCCGGTGGAGCATAACGGCGGTGGACAGCATACTCTCCCAGAGGCTTATTGACGAATTGAAGGGGTATGAGACTATTGACAAGTACCGGGTCTACTTCTGGAGGCACCAGCACAATGCGTTCGCCGCCCTCCTGATTCCTAGATCCTGGTCTTTCGAGTGGATGGAGGCGTGGTTCCCAGGCACATTCTGGAACCAAGGAGGGGTTGATGCAGCTGTCGAGGGGGACTATGAGGGTTACGGCGGCAGGAAGATCTACCCTGGGATAGGCGGGTGCTACTTCTCATGCAGGCTCGGATTGGCTGAGCACCTCGCCTCAATCCGCAGGCAGGCTACTGCACTCGTAGTGAGAGAGATCTTTCCCCAGTTCCCTCTCCCGCTGGGGGTTTGGTTTGTCAGGGAGAACGTGCGTGCCATGTTCAGGGAACCGCATGCCGAATTCGAGGACCTGCCATCCGCACTTGGGCACCTCGGGTCGCTTCTGAGCGTTCCTATTGCAAAATGGGTCTCAAAAAGCGTAATTCTGAGGGACTTGTTGCTTCAGAGGAGGATCAACGAATACTTCGGGGGAGGCGAGCCTTGATGCCGATTTGTGCCAATGCAAAGTGCAAAAGTGTCCTCTCCAAGAGCAGGCTTCCGGGTCTCCAATACACCTTCAATCCTTACATCGGATGCGGGCACGGCTGCCTATACTGCTATGTGCCTGACCTGTTCAGGGGCAAGTTCCCAATATGGCCAGCAAATGTCGCTGTTAAAGAGGGGGCCCTTGATAAGCTCCGTTCCGAGCTTGGTAGATCAAAGCCGGGGGTCGTTGGCATCAGCACTTCGACTGACCCTTACCAGCCGGTGGAGGCAAACCTGAAGATCGTCAGAGCCTCGCTTAGGATCTTCAAAGAAGAAGGCTTCCCTATATCTATCCAGACAAAGTCCCCCCTAGTGCTGCGCGACTTGGACATCCTGAGGGGGATGGACGCCGAGGTTGGCTTCACTATCACATCGCACAGAAACGAATTCGGGGAAAGGTTCGAGCCAGGGGCTCCTGCCCCGACATCCCGGTTGCGTGCCCTTGAAGGGGTTAGCGGATCGGGCATCAGGACATGGATCTTCTACGGGCCGATAATTCCTGGGTTCAACGACTCTGAAGAAGATATTCGGATGATCGTCGAAGCTGCGGCGAGGACGCGCAGCAGGGTGCTCTACGACAGAATAAACCTTAAACCACTTGTCAGGCTCAGGCTTGGGGCAGCGATCCCAAAGGAAGGCATGAGAGAGATCTCGCTTTTTGACTACGGGCAGCTATACCGCAAAATTGAGGAGTTCTGCAGGGAGCGGGGCGTTTCCTGTTCACCGGCGTTCTGAGCCCAAGCTTTGATTTGTGTCTAAACGTTTTCCTGTTTTTCTGTTCAATAGACAAAAAAGAATATAAGTTTTCGATGCAGATTATATAACGGTATATATGGGGTATTGCCTTAGCAAGAACTGTAGTGAATCCTATAGGGCAGATTCTTTGCTTGGGTCGATTAGGACGGCGAGACCAAGGAGGGGCGTTTCCCCCATCATTGCCACGATCTTCTTGTGCACCATCACAATTGTAGCGGTTGCTACTATGTCGCCGCTTATATCTTCCCGTCTCTCCTCCCCAGTCTCTTCGCTAGCCGTCACTAAGGCGGTGCTCATTAAGCAAGGCGATTACGTGCTCCTTATTGTGAATGTGAAGAACACGGGGAGCAGCACACTGAACCTGCAATGCTTTTTGTATGATTCTGACATGAATCCCTATTCTGTTGGGGATGCACAAGTGGTCCAGCCGAATGGAGCCGCATCGTTCGTCTTAGAGAGTTCGCAGTTGGGTAGCAAATTCCTTGTCGGCACAGAGTACAGGATAGACATTAGCGATGCGAATTGCGGGAGGATGGCAGAGGTGAGGGTATTTTGCATGGGAAGGTGAAAAAGGGAAGGAAGGGCGTAGTGCCGATCATTGCAGTAGCCGTGCTGGTTGCGGTTGCCTTTCTCACTACTGGTATTTTCTCCGCAGAAATCAACAAGGTGCTTTCCAGCCCAGCGCCTGAAGACATAACTGTGCAGGAGTTGGTTCTGATGAAGCATTATGGGTATGCCTACTTCAAGATTACGCTGCAGAGCAACTGCGATCGGATGCTGAGCTTGAAGGTCGACCTGATCGGCGAGGACGGAACCGCTGCGGCAACCATCGAAGGCGTAAGCCTTGCGCCGAGGGGCTCTGTCACAGTCGACTCTTCAGGCATCTTCGGTAATAAGTTCTTTGTTGGTAATGGCTATGCTGTCAAGGTGTCGGGCGACTTGGGCGTCTCCTATTTGGCGGAATGCAAAGGTGTTGAGTTCTCTAGGAACAAGCTTATCCTCCTTGCGATCCAAGAGTTGAACGGCACTTTGGGCGGCTCCGGAGTGACCAACAGCTCGGCTCTTTTGGCGGGCGCTGAGGAGACTGCAATAAGGCTTGGCATACCATACGAAAAAGTGACGACGATGTCTAGATGGTTTTCCATCCTCGCTAACCCTCCTCAGGGGTCTATAGTGGTAAACCCGTTCGGCAGCGTCACCCCGGCACCTTCGTCGGGCGTCAATAGCCCAGAATCATTCCTGAGGAACTTGAGCTACATCATCGGGAACTACAGCTGGACTTGGATTCACGTCGCTGGCAAGCCATTCTCAATCATATCTGACGGAGAGAATAGCAGGCGTCTCACCTCAGACAGCGGGATCGAGTGGTTCTTCGGCACTTCCCATGTGGTCGTCTCGCGCAGCAATGCACCAGAGGAGCTTCAGGAATGCGTCCTCACTGATTCGGACGGCAATAGCCTCAGGTATTTCCTGACAGTCACCAGCTTCAGGGATCTTCCCGGCTCAATGAGGTTCGGCTATCCGATTGTGATCCCGCCCTCGAGCTACCCGACCGCTAAATTCGTCTTCTACGAAAAGGACACAAACAAGAATGAGGTCCAGACTGCGGCTGCGAGCTTGTTCATCGGATCCGGCTACTATGTTTACTGGGGCGGCCCTTCAAACTACTTCAGCGAGTACGAGACCGGATCCCTCTCCCTTATGCTTGCGCTGTACACCAACCTGAGGTGATCTCGTTGGAAGCGGCAGAGCGGGGCGTATCCGAGGTAGTTGCAACGCTAGCCCTTCTCGTGATCACCCTTGTTGCAATGGCAATATACATTCAGGGATTCAACCTGTATTATTCCGGCGAGACTGGCCTCCTGTCCGGGATCTTCAGGTCGGGGAGCGAACAGAACTACGAGAGGATTTCCATTATATACACATTCAAGAATGGGACAGCTCCGAACGAGGCGCTTTATGTGCTCGTATGCAACTATGGCGCCAGGGATGCAATGATTGAAAGAGTAATAATCGACACAGTCGTCCAGTCATATTCCCCTCAGGTCGTCCGGGTCGGGGAAGTCACAGCCGTCCGGATCCAGCTGAGCGCGCCCTTGAGCGGGAATGTTGCACATG
>CALGKV010000082.1 GCA_937930465.1 Methanosuratincolales archaeon
AGGCATACCCGGCATGGAGAAGGGCAGCGCGGCGGTCTCCGAATACTTCCATGGATAATCCTACTTGGTATTTATCAAAGAGCGGATGTCTTCTGCCCGCATGAACCTCTCCTTACCGTGGTGCCTCACCCTAAAGGAAAAGCTCTTAGGCACAATTATCGAGGTTGACTGGGCGATGGGGACCTCAACATGGACCTCTTGCGTGCTGCCCACGGGCCTGTGCTCAAGATCGACAGTCTCCCCCGGTGACGGTATGATTATTTCGCCTGCATGTTGCTTTACCGAGTCTGCAAGAGCCCTGAGGCTAGACTCCTCTCCATGCACTAGCACAAGCCTCTCCGGCTTAATCCTCGATATGTAGTTGCACAGCTCGTTGTGCATCGCATGTGCCGATATGTCGAAGTGCGCCACTTTGCATCGGACTTCGACCTCCTTTGACTCCTTTGATATCATGTCCCTCAATGTGAAGGTCCTCACCCCGGACATGAGCTGGTGACCGGCGGTCCCTTCCTCCATATGACCGCACAGGGCAATCAAGTTCTTCTCATCAGGCGCCATCTTTATCATGTGCCAGACGCTCCACCCGCCCCTCAGCATCCCCGAGGGCGCAAGTATGATGCATGCGCAGTCCCTCTGGTGGAGGCGCTTCCTTTCCGAGATGCTCTTGAAGGTCCGGAGGGCCTCCCATCTAAATGGGTTGATGTTGTTGAATAGGTATGCACGCCTTACCTTGTCGTCCATATAGATAAGGAACTGCTCATAAATCCGGAGCGTTTCTATCGCCATGCCCTCCAAGTAGACTTCAACATTCGGGATCTTGTTCCAGCTGTCCTTCAGTATCTTGAGGATCTCCTGTGCCTTCCCTACTGAGAATGTTGGGATTAGCATCTTGCCGCCTGACTCAATCGTCGATCTGACGGATTCGATGAAGTCCTTGCTCGTCTCCTCCCTGCTCTTCCTGTTCTTTCCCCCGTAGGTACCTTCGCATATGAGCACATCAGGGTAGACCAGGTCCTCAGTTCGCCAGTACCGGAGGTGGTTGGAGGAGGTCCCCAGATCTCCCGAATATACGAGCCTGAAGCCCTTATACATTATTTCAGTCATCGTCGACCCCAATATGTGTCCTGCGTTGTGGAAGTTAACGCTTATCGAGTCTAGCTTGAATACCTCGTGGTAAGTTGTAGGGACAGCAAATTTGTTCAGCACCTGGTGCATCTCCCTTGAGGACCATAAACGGTCCTCCTTGGGCCATTCCCTCTCCATTATCGATAGCTCGTCTTGCCAGAGTAGCTTGACCAGTGCAAGGGTCGGCAGGGTCATAAACACTTTACCCCTAAAGCCCCTTCTGACTAGCTCGGGTATCGCGCCGGTGTGATCCAAATGCGCGTGGGAGACGAACACGGCATCCAAGTTCTCGATGCTCGTTCCTGAGAAATCAGGCAATGCCTTTGGTCCAGTTGCAGCCGGATCTATGCCACAATCAAGGAGGAAGTGGTGGTTATTCACATCTAGGCGTATGCATGAGCGCCCTACCTCTCGTCCTGCGCCTAACAGCCTCAGCTGGGGCATCACGAGAAACCTCAATATACGATAATCGTTGGATTTCAATCTTTTTAAAGGTTTTTATCTAAAAAATTATTAACAGGATCTTTTTTCAGAGGAGTGCAAAGATAAATATGTCCTTATTGATACCTCTAAGAAAGCAAGCGAAGGGAAAGGAGGCGCCTAGAAGAATGTCTGCAACCATAGTGGAAATAACAGACAAGGATTTTGACAATTTCCTGAGCGAGCACGAGATTGCTGTAGTGGAGTTCTGGGACCCATGGTGCAGCATCTGCGCTGAGATGGCACCGTTCTATGAGGAGCTTTCCGAGAAGTATGCAGGCAAGGCAGCTTTTGCAAAGCTCAATATGAGAGAGAACAGGAAGATGCCCGAGGATTATGAAGTCTATGTTACCCCGACCTTCATCTTCTTCAGGAACGGCAGGGAGATATACAGACTTGGCGGTCTGATGGAGCCCGAGACGCTCGAGGAAGACCTCAAAGGGCGGCTCCTCGGCCAATGAAAGAGAGCAGTGGTTTCCGATGATAAGGGCTGTAGCCACCGATGTCGACGGGACGATCACGGATGGGAATTCAATAATAGGCATCGAGGCTATCGAGGCGATAAGAAAACTCGAAGGGAGAGGGATAAAGGTGATCCTATGCTCGGGCAACGCACTCTGCATACTGAAGGCACTCTCCAGGTACATAGGTTGCACCGGACCGACGGTTGCTGAGAACGGGGGAGTTGTCGAATACAGGGGAAAGATCAAGATCCTGGGCGAGAGGGGGCTCGGCAGGAAGGCAATTGATCACCTCAGGTCGGTTTATGGCGATCTGGTCAAGGAGGCTTGGTCAAACCCCCATAGGTTCGTCGATGCAGCGATAATGAGGACGATTGAGTACGACAAGGTGGTATCAGAAGTCAATAAATTCGAAGGGATTAAGGTCATTGACAGCGGGTTCGCGTACCACATCCTGGACAAGAGGGTCGACAAGGGCGTAGGCCTGTTAGAGGCTCTCAGGTGGGCAGGTATAAGGAGGGAGGAGGTGGCTGGCGTGGGGGACAGCTTGACCGACGTCGAGCTTTTGCGCGCTGCCGGGATAAGGTGTGCCGTAGCAAACGCGGACGAGTCGATCAAGAAGGAGGCAGACTATGTTTCCAAGTCGGCTTTTGGGAAAGGTTTTGCTGAGGTAGCCGAAGCGATCCTCTCAGGAGAGATCGGTAGCCCTTAAAGGGTGAATTCAGTGGGGCACTTTTCCGGAAGAAGGGAGATCGGGGGCGTATACGACAGGATTGCGGATGAGTTCGCAAGTGCCCGGAGGAGGGCTTGGCCATCGATCCTTGAGTTGAAGGGGGGCAGGGGATTTGCGCTAGATCTTGGATGCGGCGCAGGGAGGAATGCAGCTGCTTTGGCATCTTTCGGTTATTGCGTTGTCGCAGCAGACTTGTCAATAGGAATGCTCAAGGCGTTCAGGAAGAGATTCGCCCGCAGGGGGATTGTGGCGGTTAGGTGCGACCTGCTCCATCTCCCTTTCAGGGAGGGGGCCTTCGACGCTGTCGCGCTTGTGGCAGTGATACACCACATAAAGGGAAAGGGGAACAGAGTGAGGGGGATGGCAGAGGTGAGGAGGGTGACAAAATGCGGGGGGCGAATCCTAGTCACAGCCTGGTCCGTCCTCCAAGCCAGGTTCATGAGGAGGTGCATAAGCTTGATCGCTAGCCCCCTGAGGGGAGGGGAACTTGGCGATCTGATTGTCCCCTGGGGGAAGAAAGGAGACAGGTTCTACCACCTCTTCACAAAGCGGGAACTAGAAAAGACGGTCAGTGGATCGGGCTTCAGGATAATAAAATCCTACGGGGAGAGGATAAGGGGAAGGCTCCCGGAGAACTGGGTAGTACTCGCCGAGAAGGTTTGACATTGACGGGATCTGCTAAAGAATCGAGTCTGGAGGAGAAAGCCGCAAGGAGAATAATAGAACAGCTCAAGGAGGGGGGAGCAGGGAAGGACGAGCTAGCCCGTCTTAAATACAGGGTCTGCAAAGAGGAAGGGCTCACCAAGGTCCTTAAGGATCACGAGATTGCTAAGCACCTGAGGGGCGATGAGGGGTGGTTGCGCGAATTCCTAAGGGGGAAGAAGGTAAGGGGGGCTTCTGGGATCTATACTGTCGCGGTGATGACCAAGCCCTCGAAGTGCCCGAAGGAAGAGCCGTGCTTGTACTGCCCCGGAGGGGTCGATTCGGGGACCCCGCAGAGCTATCTCGGAAAGGAGCCGGCGCTTATGCGCGGCCTCCAGACGGGGTTTGACCCATACCTTCAAGTGAGGTACAGGATCGACCAATACAAGGCGATAGGGCACACGCCCTCAAAAATCCACCTGATCATAATGGGGGGCACTTTCCCGGCATCAGACCTGGAGTACCAGGAATGGTTCATGACCAGGTGCTTCCAGGCGATGAATGATTATCCTGAAGTGAAAGGCTGGAGGTGGCAGTACCTTGATCATGCAATGGAAGAGAACGAGCTCGCAGGAATCAGGTGCGTAGGGGTCACTCTCGAGACTAGGCCAGACTGGGCC
>CALGKV010000083.1 GCA_937930465.1 Methanosuratincolales archaeon
TGCCCAACGAAGACGAGCTCTGCCAATGGGATCACTGGATTTAACAAGGGAAGACCCCATATAAAAAAGCTTAATTGGCGCTATTTGGACGGCAAAGGCATTTGCGGATGCCCCACACACAAAATTTTACCGTGAAGTGCCCAGCCAGATGCCTGGCATCCTCCAATATTGGTTAGTAGCTTGACTATAGTTGGGACGGTTTGGCTTTGAAACTGAGGGTGGACAAGAAGGGGCATATGATACTCCCTAAAGCTTTGAGGGAAACGGCGGCATAAGCAAGGGATCCAAGACCAGGAGAGCTCTCCGGATTGTCACTTGAGGGGTTCGAGGTTTGAGGGAGTCTATAGACGCCAGTCTGCTGGTATGACTCAACACACTGAAGAAATCTGAAGGCAGGAGGGTTTACGAGCAGTTTCATGAAGGCCGGTCCTGAACCACAGAGCGTTCACCGATGCCATGGCCTTATATGAGCTACTCTTGATCTCCAAAAGGGAATATGGAATCCCCTTTGGGGCCACCTGCAAACTCGTGAACCCGCAGTCCTCGATTATGCCGAGGGGCTGCCACTGGGCAAGGGGGAATACACAAAAGCAGCAGAGACCTTCCAAAAATATTCGGTTTGTCCCCCCTCAGAAGCCTTGCACATAGCCGCAATGTCGCTGAGACGTGCTGAGCATAGCCGCTGAGGGCGCAGGGTTCGATAAAGTGAAGGAGATTGAGAGTGTTTGGGTAAGATAGGAGAGCCCCCAACCCCCTGCAGAAAACCGGGACGGGAGTCGTTCACCAAGCCCGGCAGTCATAATTAATTAAACGAATTAAGATAATTAAATTAATCATCCATATATATATGGTCACATGGTTTAATAGCTGAGGTTGCATGGTTTGCGGGAGCCTTTGGACGAGATCTGCGAGTCGCTGAAGGGGCACCTGGTACTGCCAAGCGAGGGGGCCGTGTCTGGTTTTGACGGGGCGCTCAGGGAGGAGGACCTCAAGGAGCTTCCGCTCCCAGGGGCAGAGGAAATCCCGGTGATCTCAGCGGTGGACGGGGGATCGAATACCTTGATAATGACCCCCACACTCGCTGTCGTCCTGAACAGGGTCTACTACAACCAGTTCCTCGGGATGAGGAAGATGGACCACTGCGAGGTAGTGGAGTTCATCTCCAAGACAGAGGTCGTGGAGAAGGGCGGAAAGACCTTCTTCCGGACTGAAGCTTACCCGCTTAAGGGCACATGTCCCCTCGATCCGATGGAGGTCGACACCAGGGACCGGTCGCTGATGGACGGGAACATGTACGGTGACATGAGCAGGGCGGTCTCGATCGCCAGGAGGTTCTGCGAGTGGAGGATGGCGGAGAGGGCCCTCGAGACCGGGGCAGAGTGCGTGCTGATCGACGGGGCGCTCCAGACCGCGTTCAAGGGCGAGAGCGTGGTCGCCAACGCCCTCTACCGGAGGGCGGAGGAGCGGGGGGCGGTCGTGGCAGGCCTCTCGAAGGGCACGATGCTCTACCTGGAGAGCGGCTACCCTGTAGCAGGGACCGTTGACATGATGGCAAGGAGGAAGGGGTTCAAGAGGTGGATAATACGGCTCGGGAGGTCGGAGGAGTGGGCTCACCGCGCAACAGTCTATTACGCAAGGCTCCACGAGGAGGCCGACAGGGGGTACAGGCTAGACGTCTACGAAGAAGCGACAGAGGACCAGCTGGACTTGCTCATAAGGGGGCTCATTGCGTGCTCCGCCTACCTGTGGCACCCAGGGTACCCCTACCCGCTGATCGACGCGCACACATATTCCAAAGTGGGGGACTTCGAGGCAGGCATCCTAAAGGGGCAGATCCTGGACAGGCTGAGCCCCGAAGAGGCGGAGAGGCTGGAGCTGATGGAGAGGGCCAGGGCTTCGCATGAGGTCCTGGACTCGCTTGGGGGCTGATGCGGCGGCAGATCAGGCGTAAAGAAAAATGAACGGATTGAGAATGGATGGTGTGGATGAGAATGGGAATAGGGATTGGAGAGGCGGATTATGCCGGGCAGATAGTCGAAGGGGAAGACGGGGAGCTCGTCCTCAGGGAGAAGCAGGGGGCGAAGCTTGAGCTAGGCGACCTAGTGGTCGTGGACAACGAGAGGGTGAAGTACATCTGCATGGTCTCGAAGCTGGAGTACGGCAGCCTGATCCACTCGGACAGGATCCTGACCAGCTCCGGGAGCATGCTTGAGGGCGTGAACCCGAGGCTTGAGTTCCCGGACAAGGACCTCAGGATATTCAGGCAGGTACACGTGAAGCCGCTCCTAGAGGTGTCATCCGAGGGCGGCAAGCAGCTGGCGAGGGCGCCGAGGAGCATCCCGGAGTTCATGTCAAAGGCCAGGGCAGCCACTGCCCAGGACTTCTCTTTCCTTGAGGCTCCGAGGACGAGTGTATTCATCGGCAACATAAGGAGCGGGTCCAAGACGCTCCCAGTGGAGTTCAGCATGGACGGGGAGAGGCTCCTCTCGCACCACGTCCTCGTCTCCGCGCAGACGGGGAGGGGCAAGTCTAACTTGGTCAAGGTCCTACTCTGGGAGGCGATGAGGCACGGGAGGTTCGGCGTGCTGGTGATGGACGTCCACAACGAGTACTTCGGCACCCCCGCCTCGCCGGGGCTGAAGGACCACCCAGACGCCTCGAGGGCGCTCGTCTTCTACTCGAGGAGCCCGCCCCCAGGGCAGCAGCTGCTCAAGATCAACCTCAAGTCCATAGATCCTGAAGACCTGATGGGGGTCGTCGAGTTCAGCACCGCGCAGGAGGAGACCCTAGAGACGCTCAGGAGGCAGCATGGATCGGGCTGGGCCTCGGCGCTCCTGGCAATTGATGAGGAGGACGATGCATACAAGAAGTCAAAGGGAACCATCCGCGCCCTGAAGCGGAAGGTCTGCAACATATTCAACCTGAGGGAGACTGGTGCAGGGTACGAGTGCGCTGACGGCGTCTTCGATCTTGGCGGGATGGGAGAGGAGACCATAAACGACATGGCCAGGGCGCTCGAGGAGGGCAAGGTCGTCCTCATAGACGGTTCGTCGATCTCGGACGACACCGGTCTCGTCATAGCCTCCGCGGCGCTCAGGAAGGTCTTCGACAGGTACGACTACTACAAGTCGTCAGGGATCCTTGGGGAGAAGGCGCAGGTGGCGGTTGTGCTGGAGGAGGCGCCCAGGCTCCTCTCCGGCGCGTACGGGGACAATGTCTTCAGCAGGATAGCCCGCGAGGGGAGGAAGTTCAGGATCGGCCTGATAGCGATAACCCAGCTCGCTTCGGTAATCCCCCGAGAGATCCTCGCCAATATCGGGACCAAGGTGATCATGGGCAACGAGATGGCTCTGGAGAGGAAGGCGATCGCTGAGAGCGCAGCCCAGGACCTTGCAGACTTCGACAGGATAATCGCCGGGCTCGAGGTGGGCGAGGCGATAGTCAGCTCGATATTCTCCAAGTTCCCAGTCCCGGTGAAGGTGCCCAAGTTCGAAGATCTCGCGGCCAGGGGCGGGAAGGAAGGGGCGCGTCCGCTGAATGCCCCGCAGAAGAGGTACTTCTGAGGCGGGGCGTGCAAGGGACGGTGCTGCAGGTAGGCAAGTCAAAAAAAGGCATAGGTGGAGATGGTGTTGAGAGCAGGGGTGCTGCCTGAATGAAGTTCGCCCACATGGCTGATCTGCACTTGGGTGCCGTGTCGGACCCAAAGATGAAGGAGCTGGAGTCCTCGACCCTCGAGAGGGCATTCACGATATGCGAGGAGAGGGGCGCCGACTTCGTCATCATCGCGGGGGACATATTCCACATCAACATACCAGACCTCGCAGTCGTCAAGGAGGCGGTCGAGGTCTTCAAGAGGTTCACGGACACGGGGAGGAAGATCTACGTCGTCTACGGGAGCCACGACTTCTCCCCCAACTCGACCTCGATAATAGACATCCTGGAGGCGGCAGGGGTAGTAGTCAGGGTCGGGAAGCCCGCGGCGCATGAGGGGAAGCTGCGGCCTGAGGTGGTCACGGACAGGAGGACAGGCGCGAAGATCACAGGGATCTCGGGGAGGAGGTCATCGCTGGAGAAGGAGGCCTTCGACGACCTGGACAGGGACTACCTCAAGGCTCTCGAAGGGTTCAAGATCTTCGTCTTCCACACCGGACTCCTCGAGATGCGCAGGGAAGGGGAGAAGTTCGACGGGATCTCTCTCGGCGCTCTCCCGGAAGGGTTTGACTACTACGCCGGCGGGCACATCCACAGGGAATTCGTAGACAGCTCAGGGAGAGTGGTCTTCCCCGGGCCCCTATTCACAGGATGGGGGGCCGACCTCGAGGGCACAGTGCTGGGCGAGCGCAGGGGGTTCTACCTGGTGGAGGCATCCAAGGGATCCAAGCCCAGGCTCGAGTTCATTGACCTCAAGCCATTCGAGGGGGTCCACAAGTCCATAGACGCGACGGGCAAGACCGCTGACGAGCTCAACGACGAGCTGAGGCTTTGGGCGACCGAGGTTGACGCCGCGGGGAAGGTCGTCCTGCTCAAGGTCCATGGGGAGCTATCCTCTGGGAGGACCAGCGACGTCCAGTTCGGGCTGGTAAGGGAGATGCTTGCAGAGAGCGGGGCGGTCTACCTCCACCTCAACAGGAACGCCCTGAGGACAAAGGAGATGGGGATGGTCACAGTGATGGGCGAGAGCGCAGGGGAGATCGAGGGCAAGGTCTTCAAGGAGATGATGGGGTCGGTCAAGGGGAGGGACGGGGAGCCCGTGGTGAAGGACGAGCCCGCGACCGCCGCAAAACTGCTCTCAGCGTTGAGGATCCCGAGGCAGGAGGGGGAGAGCATTGAGGACTACTTCGCCCGGGTGAGCAGGGAGGCGAGGTCGATACTTGGAATCCTTCAGAAAGGAGAGGATGCGGGAAGGGCGGACGGTGGAGGCGATCGGGCGTCCGGGGCAGGCATGGTGCGGAAGGGCACAGGGGCGCGCATGCCAGGCTGGAGGGGGATGTCCCGATGATCATAAAGTCGATAAGGCTGAGGAACATCCGGACATACGAGGATGAGGAAGTTGCACTCCCCGAGGGGATCATCCTCTTCGAAGGGGGGATAGGCGCAGGCAAGTCCACGCTGCTGCTCGCGATCGAGTTCGCCCTCTTCGGCCTCGGCAACGAGAAGGGGACGACCCTCCTCAGCATCGGCAAGAATTCGGGCAGCGTCGAGCTGACTTTCGAGAATGGGGGGAAGGAGGTCAAGGTGCACAGGGGGCTCGAGAGGGGCAAGAGGGCTCCGGCGGGAAGGGGGTCAGCCCTGCACCAGGGGCTCATGGTGCCTGCGGGCGTGAAGCAATCGGAGTGCTGGATCGAGGTCGGCGGCGTCCGCACCTCCTACTCGCCGAGCGAGATGAAGGAGCAGGTCCTCCGCATACTTGAGTATAACGAGCCTGTGGACCCTAAGGCGAAGAGCGTCATATTCAGGTATGCAGTCTACACCCCCCAGGAGGAGATGAAGGATATACTCTCGCAGCCGCCGGACCTGAGGCTCCAGACGATCAGGAAGGCGCTCAGGGTCGAGGAGTACAAGACTGCGATGGAGAACGCAAGGGCCATCGCGTCCGACCTTAGGAAAGAGGCCGAGCTGATCAGGAAGGGCGAAGGGCGCCTCCAGGAGATCCAGAAGGAGATCAGCATGATCGAGGAGAGGCTCCCTGGTCAAGAGGAGGAACTGAAGCGCCTGGGCAAGGAGGGCGAAAGGGTCGAGGGGGAGATCAAGGAGCTCAAAAAGAGGGAAGCGGATCTCCATGCCGAGCTCCTGGCGCACGCCAAGGGCGCAGAGGGGATCCGGCAGATTGAATCGGACCTCCAGAAGGCCAGGAAGGAGATCTCGGAGCTCGAAAGGAAGGTTGCAGAGAACGAGAGGAGGCTGAAGGAGATCCAGGCGAGGATAAGGGGGATCGGTCCGGCAGAGGAGCCCACGATGTCGGAGGACGAGGTCTTGGGGATGCTCGAAGAGGCGAAGGCGAGGCTGAGCCAGTGCGACACCGAGCTCGGGAGCCTTAGGGCGGACCTGGAGAATTTCAGGTCGCTGGTCAAGAACGGGTACTGCCCGACTTGCAAGAGGCCGATCGAGGGCGCGGAGTATGAAGCCCACCTCCAGGAGGCGGAGGCGAAGTTCGAGGAGGCCAGGAAGAGGCGGCAGGAAACTTTCGAGGAGATAAGGGATCTCGAGAGGGCAAGGCAAGAGATCTTCGAGTATTCCAATAGGAAGGTGCAGCTGAAGGAGGCGAAGGAGAGGGAGACCGATCTTGAGGACATCCTCTTCGACGCAAGGCACAGGCTCGAGGAGGCGAAGGAGAGGGAGAGGGAGCTCAACGAAAGGAAGGAGAGGGCGGCGGAGGAAACCGAGAGGTACAAGGCAGCCGAGAGGGAGTACATTGCGTGCAAGGCGCGGATCAGCGAGAAGGAAAGGGAGAGGGACGAGATCATGGATCAGAGGGCCATGGTTGCGAATGGGATTGCAAAGGACAGGGAGAGGCTGTCCAACCTCAAGGAAGAGGCCGGGAGGCTAGAGGGCGAGATGAGGAGGGCAGAGGGGCTTGGGATGCATGCCGAGTGGCTCTTGAAGTACTTCGTGGCGGCGCTCGAGAGGATAGAGCTCACGGTGATGAACGCTGTCAGGAGGGAGTTCGAGGAAGAGTTCTCCAGGTGGTTCTCCTACCTGGTCGAGGACCCGTCAAAGGGCGTCAGGATAGACGAGGACTTCACCCCGATCGTAACGCAGGACTCGTACGAGCAGGAGGTGGGCAACCTCAGCGGCGGCGAGAGGACATCGCTCGCGCTCGCGTACAGGCTGGCGCTGAACAGGGTCGTCCAGAGGAACTCTAGGATCGGGGCGGATCTGCTCATACTTGACGAGCCGACGGACGGCTTCAGCAAGGACCAGATAGGGAAGATGGGCGACCTCCTCAGGGAGCTCGGGCTTAGGCAGGCCGTGATCGTCTCGCACGAGAGGGAGCTCGAGGGGGCGGTGGACCACATATTCAGGATCCAGAAGGAGGGGGGAAGGTCGAAGGTCCGGACGGCAGCTGGATGAGTGGGAAGGCGTGCACGCACCCTATCCTGAGGAGGGTTGGCAAATTTCCTGGCTTCCCTTCATAAGGGATGGTCAGGGAAGCGCCCAAGCCTAGAAGCCCGGACCGGCAGGGGTGCTGGCAGGCACCCCCTGTCCAACATGGATCAGAAGAAGGCGCCTAGGTAAGGCTTCAGCGCCGAGATCGTGCTCCTGATCGAGAGGGAGGGATCCAGCGCGAAATACAGGTAGCAGTGGCAGTTCCTGCCGCAGATCCGCATCCTCTCCCTGCACTCCCTCGCCCTCTCCGATTCGAGGAAGCCCATGATCGGCTCCTCAGACGCGTCGATGCTGCAAGCCGGGCTCACGTTGCACAGGTAGTAGAGCCTACCGTCCGCGTCAATCAAGATAGAGGATGTGCTGCAGCTGTGCGGAACGTCAAGCGTCTCAAGGTACCTCTCAGTGGTTATGATGGTTTTTGGGTATTTCCTCTTCAGGCGGAGCACCTCTTCCCTGAACGCAGCGATGTCCGGGAGGCGGCTTTCGGTTCCCGGCAGGTGGCACGCGGGCATCACGACCGC
>CALGKV010000084.1 GCA_937930465.1 Methanosuratincolales archaeon
ACACTTATCCTTGTGGGGGGAGGGGTAGGGAGCTGGAGACTCTACCACCTCGAGGGGAGGGAAGAAAAGTTCACTCTCAGCACCATTGCCACAATAAAGAGGATTTGGCTGATCTACTCGGTCCTGACTGCAATATGCGCAATAATTCTCGCATTGCTCGGCATGCCCCCATTTGATGCTGTAAACACGGCGATGACAGCGCTTGCCACAGGGGGGTTCCTTACAAAAAGCAGCATTCTTTATTTTGGGAAGCCCGAGATCCAGATTGCCCTCTGCTTTTTCATGACCATAGGGGCGATAAGCTTCTCGCTCTTCTACAACATCATAAGGCTGGACTACAAGCACATACTCAAAGACGTTGAGACGAAGTTCCTAATAGGGATCCTTCTGGCATGCGGATCCTTGGTGGCGGCTTTCCTACTTCTGGCTGGATTTGACCCGGGCTATGCTATACTCGAAGGATTCTTCAACACAATAGCTATAATAACAACCACAGGATATTCAAGCGTGGATCTGAACGCCTGGCCCCTTGCGTCAAAATCCATTCTCCTCCTCCTTATGTTGATCGGCGGCTGCTCCGGATCGACCGCAGGCGGTTTGAAGATTTGGCGCTTCATAGTGATGTACCGAGCTGCCAAGATGGAGATAGAAAAGATCTCGCTGCCACCGATAGCCATAAAGCCTATCAAGATCGGGGGAAAAACACTCGAGGAAAGCTATGTGGTCAGGGTAGGCGCATTTTTTTTCCTTTACATACTTGCTATACTGGTGCAGTTCATTGTAATGTCCTCAATAATTCCAGATCCGCTGGGGGCACTTTCGCTGGTAGTATCATCGCAAGGAAATGTTGGGCCGGCGTTCTATCCAGTCATAGAGGTTCCGATGGCGGGCAGGGTGCTTCTGATCGCCTCAATGTGGTTCGGCAGGCTGGAGTTATTCCCGGTGTTGGCACTATTCAGCAGGGAGCTCACGGGTGCGCTGCTAGCTAAGAAGGAAAAGGCGTATGTCTAATTCCCGAATTCATATTGGGGAAGGGATGTCTATTAAATGACCTATACACACACCTTCTGCGGGGTGCGTACATGTTCAGGGAAGAGCCATATGCAGACATGAAGGAGCTAATCTCCAATGACAAAATGGCTTCGATGTTGGGAGTGAGGATGCTGGAATGGGGGCCTGGGAGGTGCCGCCTGGAGATGGTTGTAGACGAGAGAATGCTTAACGCATACGGATCATGCCACGGCTCAGCGATCTTTGCGCTAGCTGACATCGCCTTTGCGGTCTCCTGCAACTCTGGAGGCGTGAAATCAGTGGCACTTTCAATGAGCATAAACTACAGGCGGCCAGCCAAGAAGGGCGAGAGGCTTATTGCCGAAGCCACGGAGGAGAGTTCAGGATCTACAACCGCATTGTGCAGGATCAGGATAACTAACAGCGATGGAAAGGTTGTTGCACTGGCGGACGGGTTGGCATACAGGATAAAGAATTGAATTGATCATTAGGGATCGGCTGCTCGCGGCGCCATTCCGATTCCGGTGAAGCATATCTATGCTATATTTTTATCCCTTGACGGCTTTCAGCCTGGCGTTTCTCCTCGCCTCGCCTTCCCTATACCGCCTCTTCTCGTCCTCGGTTTCGGGTATAAGCCTGGGCACCTCAGTTGGCTTTCCTGACTCGTCAAGAGCGACCATTGTCGCATACGCCGAGGCTGCATGCCTCACTTCCCCCGTCATCAGATTCTCTGCCTCAACCCTGACGCCAATCTCCATGGATGTCCTCCCAACATAGTTGACTGAAGCCTTCAGGATTATTAGATCCCCTATCTTCACTGGAGTGTGGAAGTCCATCCTGTCCATAGAGGCTATGACGACATTCTTCCTTGCATGCCTCATGGCCACGGCTGCAGCCACCTCATCCACATACCTGACGATCGAGCCCCCGAAGACATTCCCCGCGGGGTTCGCATCTGAAGGGAACATCCACCTCGTAGAAACCAATGCTGATTCGCTTACCTTCTTAGCTTCAACCATAAAAAACACCCAACATATTGTTTACCTTTTGCCCTTCTAAATTTATAACCCTTCTTGACTGGAAGGCATTTGGAATATTGTGTTTTGAGAAGTCTTGACGTCAATGCAATCCAGTTCTGTTGGAGATGGGGAAATGGGGCGAGGAAATCGTGACAACAAAAAAGCCGGAGGGAGAAAGAGGTTAAAAAAGAAGACTGCACAACTTGACACAGGCTGGTCGGCTTTGGAGGGGTAGAATTGGAATCTAATGGGAATTGCAAATCTGCGGATCCGCTTTCCGAGATAGCGGGGCAGATAATAGCTAAACTAGACGAGATCGGCGGCGTGGTTGATTACGACGAGATCGAGCGTTGGGCAGAGGGAAGGGGCATAGGCAAATACACCCTAAGGATGGTGCTCAATGATCTAGTAGAACAGGGTGCGGCAATTGCCCCAGACGGGTACTGCGAGGATGGGCTTGGATTCGAGCCACCAAAGCCTAAGAAGGTTGGCGTAAGGAGGGCTGACAACAAGGATGTTGAGCGAATCAAGGCATACCTTGCGGAGTACTGGAGCGTAGGCCTGCTTAGGCTCTTTGACGACATGACAAGGATTGGCGTCAAGAATGTCAACGAAGCACTCAAAGAAGCGATACGCCTTGGTTATGCCGAGCTTTCAAGGATAGGAGTCGTTAATGCGCTTCAATGCCGGGCTTCAAACAAAAAAGCCGAAGTATAGATTTATTTGAAAACATATTTGGAAAGCTAACTGCTAAAAGATAATAGCATGCTTCTCCCTTCTTTCTCTGGTGATTCAAAATGGATGGAGAAGGAGGAGATCAAGAGAAGAGCATAGGCATATTCAACGGGTCTGCTAAGGTAGGCGAAATACTTTCAGGCTTCACGCAGGTTGCGATCACGCCTCAAGACATGACTAGCCCCATAGCCCTGCAGATGGCCCTAAGCAGGATATACGAGGCAATGACAAAAGTCGTCGAGACAGGCCCCAAGAAGAAGTTCATAGCAGAGGTCAGGTTCAATGACTCGATGGGCAATCCCGTCGTGTTCGCGCTTGATCTGGGGGAGAAGATGCCCCATTTCACCAGCAACGAGGTAAAGGCCAGGATCTTGGTTGAACTCTACGAAGAGAGCCAGCGCCCCTGAACCGATCCAAAATTTTTTTCGGTTCAACACTCCTTATGGGTGGATCAAACCCTGCCTTCCAGCAGGCGCCTACTTAACTCCCTCAAGTCCGGGATGAAGCGCCTCCCTAGTTTCTTCCGGTCCCGGTCTAGGTAGAACGCCCTTACGCCTGCCCTCCTGGCACGGACGTAGTCCAGCTCAAGGCTGTCGCCGACATGCACCATCTCACATGGCTTTATCCCCATCTCCTCGCAAACCCTGCGGTAGGATGCTGTGTCTTTCATCATCCCGAAGTCAGATATTGTCGAGAACTTCCGCTTGAAGTAGTCATCGAGCGGTTCGGATGTCACATCCAGGAAGAGGCGGTGTGAATTTGATATCACAATGAGATCGAATCGCTCTCTCAGGCTCTCAAGCACCTCGGTGACCTCCGGGTAGATTGTGACCGCTTCTCTATACTCTAGCAGTAGCTTCTTCGGATTCACCTCAAGGCGATAGCGCTTCGTCCAATATGAGAGGTCATACCATTCCATCCGGTTTGGCCCGATCGACTTGTAATCGGCAAAGAGCTGCGCCTTCGCATCATCAATTCCGATCCCCCAAGATTCGGATACCAGCTGTGGCAGTATCTCGAGCCAGATCAGGTTTGCGAATGAAGGGGTCACCAGGGTCCCATCCATGTCGAACGAGATCGTTGAGATCTTGTATTTGCGCATTCTTGAACCCCGCTCAGCCGATTATTCCCATGTGCTCTAAGAGTATCCTGAGCCCAATAGAAATTAGGACTATCCCGCCTATCGCCCTTACCCTGCCCCCAAGGTATTTGCCAGAACGGTTGCCGAAATAGGCGCCGGTGAAGGATATCGCGAAGCAGACGATGCCTATTACAGCTGCAGGCGCAATGATTGGGACTCTCAGTGCGGAGAACCCAATCCCTACGGCCAATGCATCGATGCTTGTAGCAAAGGAGATTACAATGAGGTTCCAAAGCTCAATAGGGTTCTTGCCAGAGACTTCGTCCGCCTCAAAAAAAGCCTCATAAACCATCTTTCCGCCTATGAATGCAAGGAGAGAGAATGCAATCCAGTGGTCAAAGCCGGATATCAGCCACATGAATGCCGACCCTCCGTACCAGCCGATGATCGGCATACCTGCCTGGAACAGCCCGAAGGACGCACCTATCTTGGCGGACCCTTTTACGCCGATGCTATCTAGGGCCATGCTGCTTGCGACCGCGACCGCGAGCGAATCCATAGAAAGGCTTACTGCTACTAGCAGGATTGAAACCAGATCCATCGTCAACCATCCAAATCAGGGAATCCGCCATCAATAATAAGCGTTGTGCAGTGGCGATGGCAAATGCGGGGAGGGATTTGTCCTATTGAAGGCTGGTAGGGAAAAAGCTTTTGGTTTGTGCTTTCCGGCTGCCGGCTATTTTAAGATGCAGGAAATCAAGAGGGCGGGCAGTACTCTACCCATTGCGTCACCGTGCTTGCTGCCTCCTTGCCCATCAAAATCTCGACGAGCTTCACGCCTACGTCGATCGAGGATGAGATCCCCGCCCCTGTGACTACATTAGCGTCCACGACTACTCTCTCTTTTAGCGGGCACGCTCCGTAGCCAGAAAGCTGGTCGACCACCGTGTGGAAAGAAGTCGCTTTCTTCCCTTTGAGTATGCCTGCCTCGGCTAGTATGAAGGCCCCCGTGCAGACCGAAGAAACAATCTTGCCGCTTTCGTAGAACTTACGTACCGCCTCCAGGATCTCGTTGTCTTTCTGCGCTTTTAGCCTCCCTGGACCGCCTGGAACAAAAAGGACGTCATATTGCGGAAGCGCATCCAGGGTCTTTTCCACCATTATCTTCAGGTCGTGGTAACACCTAACGGGTCCTGTCTCCTTGCCCACGGTCTCTAGTTCGAAGTAAGCGTCTTTGAATACGCCCTCCCTGAAGAGCCTCCTTGTAGCGCCAAGCACCTCCCATGCCCCTGCGAGGTCTAGCTCCTCCAGCTCTGGGAATGCCAGCACTCCGACTTTTATAATCCTTACCATAGATGTTCACCAATTCTAAAACAGAATTATTTTTAGCAATACTCAAATAAGATAAAAATAGGTTAGTTCGCAGACTCAAAACATGCCGAGTCCGTCGGTCAAGGGATTTCTTACTTCTTGATGGTCAGCTTTATCTCGATTGTCGAGACATTCCTCGGCGGATCGCCTAGGACTTCCGTGCCAATGGTAACCTCTTTCAGCACCGTGCTGCCGGTCATGAACCGCTTTGAGACTACCTCGGCTACGTCGACTGCAGAGGAGATGGCGTTACCCCTGGCTTTTATGGTTATGCTCCCGCTCTCATTTAGCTGCATGAGAGCTGCCATAGCATAGCTCATCACTGGTTTCTTGCCGACCAGAATCACATCCCTTGGCATTTCGGGCCTTTTTACTTCACTTGGTGTTGTAGGTGTTTCTGCCATGTTGTTCACTTCCGAATCGATTGTAGCAGAGTATATATCGAAACGTCCCCTTAAATATTTAACCAATAGTAGGATTTGTAGGACAGTTGTGATGGCCTAAAGGCGGGCGAATGGATGGTTGATGAGGGTGCACGACCACGAGATAGTCAGGGTGGATTCGAAGGGGCGGATAACTGTCCCCCTGAGAGTCAGGGAGGAGCTTGGCCTCCAGAGCGGCACTTATGTGACAGTGAAGCTGGAGAGGGAGGAGAAGCGCGCATCGATCTCGCTGTTCGCGGGTCCCGACGCCCACTTGGTCGAGCTGCACCTAAAGATACCTGACAGGCCCGGCGCGCTTGCAAGGGCAGCAAAAGTCCTTGGCGACGCGAACCTCGATCTGATGATGTCCAGCTCAAGAACAATCAAGAAGGGCGACCTGGCTGAGTGGGTTGTCGTTGCGGACGCATCGCAGTCAGGGGTTCAGCTTGAGGAGGTCAAGAAGAAGATACTCGAGAGCAAGGCAGTAATTGCCATGGAAGTGAAGGAGTTCTCGACGGAGTAGCGGGATGCAGGGCGAGGCACTCGCCCACTGCCATTGTGCCGAACAACCCAAACTTTTCCACACCCTCTGCTGGGCTTCGTTTTTTGCACTGTCGCCTATTCGCTGCAGCTCACCTCTGGGCGCAATGCGAGCAGACCGCCCTCTTGAAGATGCCGAGCCGCTTCTTCTCGACCAGGCATCCAGGGCATACCGCCCTCCCACACTCGGGGCACTTGCGCATGTGCTCCCTGCAAACCCTCTCACCGCAGACTGAGCAGACCATGGAGCAGGCGTTGCAGAATGGCTTGCCACAGACCTTGCATAGGTACGGCAATTCCTTCTTGCAGAATGGCTTGCCGCATGCGCTGCATAGCCAAGAGTGCTCCCCGCAGACCTCCTCGCCGCAGGCACTGCACTTGAAGATGTGGGATTCACAGAAGGTCTCTCCGCAAAAAGCGCACTTGGTTTGCTCGATGGCACACAGCTCCCTTCCGCACTTCTTGCAGTAACCGATGTGCTTCTCGTAGTGCTCCTTGCAGTACATGCCGCCGCAGACCGCACACTTCCTTACGTGGTCCCCACAGTAGCCCTTCCCGTCCCCGCAGCCCTTGCACTCCTTGGCACAACCGGTGCAGATCCTCTTCCCACAGGCTGCGCACTCGGCGTATGGCTCGTCTGAGCAGAACCACTTGCCGCACTCGGGGCACTTCCAGCTATGCGCGGAGCAGGACGTCCGCCCGCAGAGTGAGCAGCTGATTAGGTGCTCCCCGCAGAAGATCTCGCCGCATGTATAGCAGAATATCGGTCCCTCGAGTGCCGTGATCTGGGAGGCGCACTCGCTGCACTCTCCGAACTTCCCCCGCCCATTGACAGCGTTCCATTCCATCCTGAAGTCCCTTTCCTCGCCATGGAAGCTTATCCTGAAGAGCGCCTCAATGCGGGGTATCCATATTATCTGCATTGCCTCAACCGCGACCTCCTCGGGCTTTGGCTGGAAGACCAGATCAGCTAAAGCCAAAGGATCATTCACCATCGATTCGAGCTCCTGAGCGGCTCTCTTCGCCTCATTTCGGATCTTCTCCTGTATCTCCCCTTCTTTCTTTGTTAGCGAGACCAACTCCTCCTTCGCCTTGGCAAGCCTCTGTTCGAGCCTTGCGATCCTCATCTCTCGAGTCTGTATCTGCTGGGAGATCTTGAGCGTCGACCTCTCTTCCCTCTCTGCCTTTACCCTCTCCTTCTCTAGGGATCTGATCTCGTCCTTGATCGAGCCCACAAGCTTCTCAAGGCTTGCCAGTTCTTCCTTGGCAGCCGCAGCGCTAGAACGGATCTCTCTCAGCTGCTGGCTGTACCTCTCCCTGATCTCCGTCTCGGATTGCGTTCTCATAGAATCGGCTTTCGCCCTAAGCCTAGCCTTGAAGTCTTCGATCGACTCCCCCGGCTTCGAGAACTCCTCGAGCTTCTTGTGGTAGTGCACCGTTTGGGTCAGCTTTGAGACTGCGAAGATCCTGAAGGCACTCTTCAGGTTCTCGATCGAGGCTGCATCCAGCAGGGGTGCCGCAGCCTGAAGATGCTCGCCATCCCTCGGCGGGACAGGCGACGTCGGCTGAGCCAAGACGTCATTTGCCTCAATGCCAAAGGCTGACTCGTACCTCCAGTCCAGTGGCTGAAAGTCTGCTGAGGCTGGTATCAGCCGCCTGATCCTCTCCTTGATGTGGAGCTCAGGATCCCTCCTCTTCGATTCTATTATGGCTTCAGCAAAGAGCGCAGGCGCATATGAAAGGCTGAAACTAAGCAGATCAGCAGCGTCGATGGAGCGATCCTCCTTGAGCCGCCCGAGAATATCGGACTCGCTGACATTCACGGGCATGTAAAGCGAGGGCACTGATTGCGGGATCTGCTGCTGCAGCAGTGACCTCCTCTGGGCGCCTGACCCCTCCTTAATAAGCCTCTCCTTGAGCTTTGATATCCGCTTCCTCATCTTCTCCCGCTCCTCAGGCGAGACGAAGTCCAGCGGGTTGAAGCCCGGCGCGCCATGTGCCGTTTCCCTCTCCCTAACCCGCACTATGATCGGCGTCCTCTCTACAACATCGCCCGTCACCACCGCATTCCCTGGCTCCAGCCAATTTATGTCGGCCTCCCAGTCCTTCCCAAGCCCCCCGCTCTCCACCGCGATCCTTACGTCGTTCGGATCGGTCAGGCGGTGGATTATCCATGTGGCAGAGAGGCTCCTGACGGTCATGTCGAGCAGCTGTGGGCGCTGGGTCATAACAATCATGTTGGCTCCAAACTTCCGTCCCTCCTGAGCGAAGCGCCGAACTGCCTCCAGAACCTGCTTGACCGCAGGGTCGTCTCTCCTGTTCCTGCCAGCGAAGAGGTGTGCCTCGTCAAGGGCGAGGTAAAATGGCTGGACCTGCATGACCATGACTGCTTCAAGCAGCTTTGTCAGGACCTTATGGACGACTTGGTACTGTTCCTCGGTACCCAGGCCGCGTAGATTGATGATCGTGCACTGCATCTGCGAGACGATCTCGTCGGCTTTCGCCGAGTCCAGAGAAGCGATATCCAGGTCAGCCCCCGGGTTGAGTGCAAGGTTGGCGAACTCGACTATGTTCTCCGAGTACGACCTGGGGGAGACCCCGAACTCAGAAGAAGCAGAACTTGCCGGGACCTTTAGGCTCGAGTACTCGCCGTGTGCGTCGATTATGACCATCGGGATCCCCTTCTTGATGAATTCCTCCGCGATGATCCCCATCGTGTATGACTTCCCGGATCCGGGCTTACCCACTATGAATATGCGCGTCATCTTCTTGACCGGCAGCCAGACCTTGCAGTCCAGGTTTTTGAGCTTCCCGATGTAAATCCCTTCTGCTTCCCCAACGCCTATCCCCAGCCCTTCCCTGATCACCTCCTCGGACGCGGAAAAAACCTCAGACCCAGGAAGGAAAGGAGTCTTTGGTGGGGCGCCTATCACGGCGCATTCTGCAACCATCTTGCAATCGCCCGCGCGCACCACGTCCTTTATGATGAGGAGGTAATCCTTACCTTCGTGCTTCACCTGTACGTAGTCGTTCTTTCCGATGTCCTGCCTCTCAAGGGTCATTGAGAACCTCTCTGTGTTGGCAGTCCCTTCAATCCTTCCAACAATCCAAGAAGACACCTGGTGAACCTCGCACACACGATCTTGGAGAGAGTATGGAATGCAGATTTATTAAACGCTACCCAATGAGCGCAACCTCGCCATTAGTCATTTTTGGTATTTTTTTCGAAGCTTATTCCCTTAAAGTCGTAAAAAAAGAGAAATAAAAGATACGAAAAGGCTTATATACGGTTCGAATAATTCTATTTGCGGTGCCACTGATGAAAGTCAAGATCCTAGACACTACCCTTAGAGAGGGAGAGCAGACACCCGGCGTCTCTTTCAGTATCGACGCAAAAGTTGAGATAGCTAGGAAGCTGGACGAAGCCAAGGTCGACATGATCGAGGCAGGGCATCCAGCAGTATCCCAGGACGTGACCGAGGCAATCAAGAGGATTGTGGCGGAGCGGCTTGATGCCGAGATCCTCGCACACAGCCGAGCGCTCATAACCGATGTTGAAGCCGCGCTCGCGTGTGGAGTGGATCGAGTCGCAATATTTCTCGGAATCACGGAGAAGAAGCTGCAGGCTATGAAGATGACCGAGGAGAAGGCCATTGAGACCGCGGTGAAGAGCGTCCAGTACGCAAGGGATCACGGGGCGAAGGTAAGGTTCACAGCCGAAGACGCGACCCGAGGCAACTATGATTTCATTGTAAGGATATGCAGGGCCGCAATTGAGGCAGGGGCTGACAGGATAAGCATACCGGACACCGTTGGCATCACCCCCCCGAACAAGATGAAGGACCTCTTTTCTAGGCTCTCAAGGGATCTGGGCGCAGAGCTTGACGCCCATTGCCACAACGATCTTGGATTTGCGGTTGCGAGCGCGATAGCCGCGGTCGAGGGGGGTGCGACAGCGGTCCACACCACCGTAAACGGGATAGGCGAAAGGGCAGGGATCACCCCTCTAGAGCCCTTTGCGGTCGCGCTCAAGGTGCTTCACAATGTCGACACCGTCGACCTCACCAAGCTGCCAGAGCTGTCGCTTCTGCTTGAGAAGCACAGCGGCATACCTGTTTCGCCACTGCAGCCGATCGTAGGTGAGAACGCCTTCTCGCACAAGGGCGGCGTCCACGCTGCGGCAGTGATTTTTGACCCGCAGACATACGAGGCTTTCCCCCCGAGCATAGTGGGCAGGCAGAGGGAGATCGTGATCAGCAAATACACTGGAAAGGTGGCGCTGGAGGACAGGCTCAAGCGTCTTGGAGTGGCCCTGACCGAGGAGGAGCTCATGAAGGTTCTCCAAGCTATAAAGGAGAGGCCTGAGGTGAGGAGCTACCGCGATGTCGATCTCCTGGAGTTGGCCGAGAAGGCGGCCGGCAAGAAGCTAGAGATCCAAGTCCCGAAGAAGATCGAAGCCTTGGTCCTTGTGAAGTGCGAATCCAACGTCTACACCACAGCTGTGGCGAGGCGCATCCTCTGGATCCGCGGGGTTAGCAAGGTGCTAGAGATAAGCGGTGACTTTGACATTGAAGTGCTGCTCAATGTGGAGACCATCAACCAGATGAATGAGGTGCTTGAGAATATAAGGAAGATAAAGGGAGTCACAGGGACAAACACGAGGATAATCCTTAAGAAGTTCAACAATGAGGCCTGAACGTCTTCTTTTATATTCTTAAACCATCTTTTTCTCTTTAGTTCATCCAAGCGCACAACCCGACATGCGCGTACCTTTTCGGCTTGATACTTCCGCTTCCGAAGTTAACCACTTCATCCGTGTTGCCGCTCTACCACTACTTTGCAGTTGGTGGCGATCGCCGCGATCGCACCTAGGGCTGCCATCCAAGGGGCAAGCATTGCGCCAACGACGAAGACGGTCGCAGGCAGCTCAAGGAGGATCTTTCCCTGCTCGTCCTTGACTACTATATGGGTTATATTCCCCTCGTTTATCAGATCCTGTATCTTCGACACAAGATCCTTCGCAGCCACGTTGAATTCTTCTGTGAGGGTCTTCCTCAGCCTGTTTCCGCACCTTCTGCAGAAGTTAGCGTCCTCCTGGTTCTCTGTTCCGCACTTGGCGCAAAACATGCTCCCACCATCTTCACATTGCCTAGCGAGTATTTTTGATTTTTGTCGGCAGCTCCCATTAATTTTGCCCCAATTTTTTTTATTGTAATGATCCATACGAATAGATCGGTGTTGCAGTTGCTTAGGGAAGAGGCTATTCAACTCGTAAGGAAGCATGTCAAGAAGGAGAACAACATCAAGCATATGATCGCGGTGGGCGCTGTGATGAAGGGACTTGCACTGAGGCTTGGAGAGGATCAGGAGAAGT
>CALGKV010000085.1 GCA_937930465.1 Methanosuratincolales archaeon
TTCGCCAGGCATGTCCATAATCAACTTCTCAGAGTCAAGGGTCTTCAACCAACACTTTGACAGGTTCCTGCACAGGATATCGGCATTCCTGAAGATAGGGATCCCTGTATCTGAAGTGGCGGAAGCCGTGCGCGCCCCCTGGGTAGTCAAGGCAGCATTTGAATTGATAGACGAGTCAGAGAGGATGGGATCCGAGCCTAAGAGCTTGGATCACCTTTCTGAGCTGGTCTCCAACCTGGCCCTCTGCATGAAGTCGCTCTCGTCCCAGACGCGGCTATTCACTGCCGTCAGCTACATGAACACGCTCGTGCTGACTTTCACCACCGTCTTAGCGGTCGACGTCATCGGGAGGCTTTTCGCTGGGGCTCTCGGCAGCGTTAGCATAGGTCTGCCGTTCGGCCTGTCCTTCATGACAGGATCCCAGTTCGAGCTCACGGCTGCAGTCGCATACCTGGCAGTGATATACGACGCATTCCTCCTCGGCATAGTCGGCGGCAAGCTGAGCAGGGGCGGATCTGTTGCGGACGGGCTGATCCCCGCAGCCGTATGCGTTGCCCTCTCGATTGCTGGTTTCTTGGCGTTCAGGGAACTGGGCCTGATAAGGGCCGTCTTCGGTGTATGAAAGGCAGGTTTGCCTTTGGAAGCCGCCCCGTGGAGCTATTTTCATTAGTGCTTGGCGCCATTGTAAGCCATTCTAGCATATGAAGGTCAGATCGCGGAGACGATCATGCTGACTATCAGGAGGGTCCAGCCAAGGAGTATTATTATGCCGAGTATCTTTTTGCCTGCGCTCACCACCACGAGCAGGATGTACGCTGCGGTGAGGGATACAAGGAGTGCTATGGTGCTGGCAAATCCCTCTGAGAGCTCTGGGTTAACCTTGAAGATCGTCATGTTCAGCAGGCTCTCTATGGCCCACCTGAGCCCGTTGAAGGCGACCCCAATCAGGTTGATTATCCATCCGAATTCCATTTTTATCTAACATATCAAGGCGCTAATGCAATATAACCCTGACGGCAGATCAGCTTGCAGAAGCTAGCGTCGGCTGGGGGAACGGCGGCCTTGTCTGCCCTCTTCAGAAGGTCAAGTCCTTCCCCTTTTCCTTCTTTACCTTCTCCCTCATCTCATTGAACCACGGGGGGAACCTGATATCGCTGCCTTGGTCTTGGGGGACGTAGGGCTTGATGTCTAGCACAGGCGTCCTGTCGTACAGGTCAAGGCCTTTGACCTCAAGGGCATTCCTGTCTCTCTTGAGGAGCCTTACCACGCTCAGCGCAATCGGGTTCGGCCTGTGGGGGGACCTCGTGTTGAATACCCCAACCTCCGGGACTGAACTTGGATCATCGGCGTATCTGGCAAGCCACTTCGGCCTCACCTTCAGCACCTTCCTCTCGGATGCTTTCACCCTGTCCAAGAAGGCAATGACGATGATGTGCGAGAACCCCTCAATCCCTTCCAGCCCCTCCGAGTACTCGTCAAAGATCACGATCTCCCCTGGCACCCCGTCGAAGCTTTCGCTCACATCTGAGTTAGAGTATTCGGTCCTTACGATCCCTATTGGCCTCAGGACAAAACCGCCCCGCATAATCCACCACCCTCCAACTTGCCTCCCGCAGGCTTTCATGGCGATTCCCAGGGTCCTTCTAATGCGGCGGCTGCAAGTCTCCCCTCTCTCTTATTTTGTTCTTGAGAAAACCAAAGAACTCATCCCCGATCTCGCCCTCGTACCTCTCACCTGAGACAAAGATCGCAGGAGTCGACTCGACGCCCATCTTCTCAGCCTCAGTGAAACCTTCCCCGGTCTCTATGTCGTACTTGATGAGCCTGACGATCTCCTGGTCCGAGTTAAGCTCCCTCACCATGGAGGAGATTATCCTGTCTGCAGCCTGGCAACCTGCGCAGCTCTCTGTCTTGAATAAAACGACCTCTATCGGGACCTTTGGCATTTGCGTCCACATTACAAGTTCTGTGCAAACGATATATATCTTGTTTTGATAGATGCCTCTGATCGCTATGGAAAAGAGGGAGCACTTCTCATACAAGGCTGTCTGCCCAGGATGCAGCGAGGAGACTCTTACGGTCGAGGAGCTCTATGACGAGATCCCAGGGCTGGGCAAGGCCGTCCTTGTCTCGATGTTATGCCCTAGGTGCGGATTTAGGGCATACCACGAGATTCCGCTTGAGAACCGAGGGATAAGGAGGGTGGAATTCAGGGTCTCCGGAATGAAAGATCTCAGCGCGAGGGTGATAAGGTCCCCCACCGGGAAGATCCTGGTGCCTGAGCTTGGTCTCGAGCTTAGCCCTGGATCCAGGCCAGTGGGCTTCGTCACGAATATAGAAGGGGTCCTTCAGCGCTTCCTGGAGGTTGCCGAGCAGCTTGCGGGGATCGAAGAGGGATCGAAGAGGGGGGAGGCAGAAATGGCTGTGAAGAGGATAAGGTCGGCGATGGGCGGCTCTCTGCCGTTCACGATAATAATCGAGGACGATCTCGGGAACAGCGCCATAATCCCTCCTGGATGAATCAGGACGTCGCCAGCGCATCTTCGAGGTCCGCGATAAGATCCTCTGTGTCCTCCAGACCGACAGCGACTCTCACTAGCCCATCAGTGATTCCGAGCTCTCTCCTCTCCTCGGGGCTTATGTTCTTGTGCGACGATGACACGGGGTGAGTCGCCAGCGTCTCCGCGCCTCCAAGGCTGGGGGCAGTCTTGATAAGCTTGACCCTGCCCAGGAACCTCATTGCGCTATCTTGTCCCTCTAGCTCGAAGGAGACGACCCCCCCGAACCCGCTCATGAGCTCCTTTGCCCTCTTGTGGTGAGGGCTAGACTCGAGGCCAGGGTAGTGGACCTTCTTGACCTTTGGGTGTTGCTCAAGGTACTCGGCTATCGCCTGTGCCTTCCTGTTCTGCTCCTCTACCCTGAGCTTGAGCGTCTTCAGTCCCCTGATCACAAGGTATGCCGCGAATGGATCCAAGTTCCCCCCGAGGTTCCTCCTCCATTCCCAAGCATTGCTTATCCCTTCCTTCGGCCCGATCAATACGCCGGCGACCGCGTCATTGTGGCCTCCCAAGTACTTGGTCGCGCTGTGTATCACAAAGTCCGCACCTATTTCGATCGGCCTGAAGTTTATTGGGGTTGCGAATGTGTTGTCTATGACCAAGGTAACCCCCTTGCTCCGGCACGCCTCTGCGATACCTTTGATGTCCGGGACGTTCAACGTCGGGTTGGTGATCGATTCCAAGAAGACGAGCTTGGTCTCCCCGCCGATCTCGCTCTCAAGCTTGTCGTTAAGGACGCACTTGACCCTTACCCCGAACTTCTCCAGGGACCTCATTAGGATGAGGCTCGCCCCGTAAATCTCCTTCGAGGTAACTATAGTATCGCCCTGTCCGGTCAGGCTAAGCAGGAGCGTCGAGATCGCTGCCATTCCTGAAGAAAACGCAAGGCAGTCCTCACCGCCCTCAAGGGCCGCCATCCTCCTCTCCAGCAAGTTGACCGTCGGGTTGTCCTCCCTGCTGTACTTCAGGTCCCTGCCCCGGATTTGCTTTCCGTTTGGGTGCTTGAAGATTGCGGTCTGGTAGATTGGAGGTATTATGTCGTCGCCTTCTGCACACCCATGGTGGATCGCGGTAGTGCTCAAGCCCCTTCTTTTTGTCATATTCGGCGCCTCGCATAATATTAACGATATTATATTTTAATCTATCTATTTATTATTAACAGTAATATGGGCTGCATCCTTTTCTGTCTGGATGGGCCCTGCCCCTTGAGTGGTACTAACCCGCTGGAGCCGATGGCGTTAAAAGGGGATCCCGCAAATTGACGGGGGAGTGAAACGCCTGTGATCTTGCTTCACTTCGATGGGCTCTGCATGCCCAAAAACCCGGGCGGTGTTGCCACCTTTGGCTACGTCATTTATTCTGATGGTAAGAGGCTCAAGGAGGGGTGCGGCTTCGTAGGGGCGGGCATGCTTGGTGATGACGTCTCCAACAATGTCGCAGAATACCGCGCGCTTATCGAGGGTCTCGAGTACCTGCTCTCAATCGGGTACGACGGTGAGATCGAGGTGAGGGGGGATAGCCAGCTGGTAATAAACCAGCTCTCCGGGAAGTATGCGGTAAGGGCAAGGCGTTTAGTTGCGCTCCACAAGAAGGCAACTGATTTGCTGAGGCGGTTCAAAAAAGCAACCCTCAAATGGGTCCCCCGGGAAGAAAATGCAGAGGCAGACCGGCTGAGCAGGGTCGCCTTTGAAGGATTCCTTAACTCACACCGTGCGGATTACAAGAGGTACTACGGATTGCACTAAATCAGCCTTTGGTTCAAGGCTTTTTAAGCCGTCAACGATTCAATAGTAAGTGTCTTGAAAAAAGGGCTTTGTGGAACGTGGCATGGATGCACCCCCAGGGCATTATTGTCCGCGATCATGGTGGTTCTTTCCGCCCTCTATGATGTCAGAGAAGCTCCTTCCTGCCCTACCCAATCTTTTTTAAGGATCCATCTGATAGACTCTGGAACCGCAGGTGTCTTTATGAAATTCGCAACATTTGAGCAAGGCGAAAAACTCCTCCCTGGCGTGGTGGTCGGAGACCACGTGATCCGCTTGGGCTCTTTGGAATCAGTCAAAGGGATCCTCGGCGGGACCGGCCTTTCCCTTCTCTCCTTCATAGAGCTCGCAGACGGTGAGCTCCTTTCTGCTCTTGAGGAGGAGGTTGCTTCTCTTTCGGGGGCAGATCTGCTCGGTATGGCGGGCAGGCAAGATGCCTTCAGGCTCGACGAGGTGAGGCTGAGGGCGCCGATCACGAGGCCTCCTGCCGTTTTCTGTCTCGGCTTCAACTTCAGGTCGCATGCCCCCGAGCTCAAGAGACCGGTCCCTGAAGTGCCGGTGGTCTTCATGAAGCCTTCGAGATCCGTTGTGGGTCCTGGCGACGAGATCGTCCTGCCCAAAGCGTCGACTAGGGTGGACTACGAGGTCGAGCTTTGCGTCGTGATCGGTAAGGGCGGGAGATACATCCCGCGCTCCGAGGCATATTCCAGGATCTTCGGATACACTGTCCTCAACGATATCACGGCAAGGGACATCCAACAGAGGGACTTTTCCCTGGCGCGCCCATGGCTGAGGTCAAAGGGCTTTGACACATTCGCTCCCACAGGGCCCTTCGTCGTCACTGGAGGCGAAGTCGGGGACCCAATGTCCCTTTCCCTCTCATTGAGTGTGAACGGGGAGGTGAGGCAGAGCTCTAAGACCAGCGAGATGATCTTCGACGTCCCCTCTGTGGTCGAGTACATCTCCTCTTTCACGACTCTGGAGCCGGGGGCTCTTATCGCGATGGGTACCCCTGAGAAGATAGGGCAGCTCCACGATGGGGACGTGGTTGAGGCGACCGTCGAGAGGATAGGCACGCTCAGGAACAGGGCGGTACTGGAGAGATGAACATGGATTTTTATATAGAAGCCGGCTTATCGTTTACGGGGGCTTGACTAGATGGACTATGATGCCGTTGTCGTTGGCGCTGGACCAGCAGGCTTGATGGCCGCGAGGAAGATCGCTTCAAAGGGCTTTTCGGTCTTGATCCTTGAGAAGGAGAAAGACCTCGGGACCAGGGCATGCGCCGAGGCGGTCTCTTTCTCAGCATTCGAGACTGCTGAGATCCCTCCTTCGCCATCGCTCATCTCCAATACAATAAATGGGGCATATGTATTCCCCCCGGACGAGACGAAAGGAGTCAAGATCTCTGGGGGAGACTACCGAGGATACATACTCAACAAGCAGCAGTTCCTTTACGCCTTGGCTAGCCAGGCGGTATCTGCAGGAGCCGACCTCAAGATGCGCTCTGAGGTAAAGGATGTGAAGATGGAAGGGGGGCGCGCAAAGAGCCTTGTCTATTCCCACAAGGGCGAGGACAAGGATATCACGTTCAAATACCTCGTCGGTGCGGACGGGGTGGGGTCAAGGATCGCGAAGTCATGCGGTTTTGACCTCTCTGGCTTTGAGATCATACCGACGATCCAGTACGTGATGGTCAACTGCAAGGTCCCAGAGAAGGACATCATACGGATCTACATGGGCAACGAAGTCGCCCCGCTGGGGTACGTTTGGATATTCGCAAAGAACGAATATGTAGCCAATGTAGGGATAGGCGTAAGGGGCAAGCCGGCGAAGACCTACTTGGACAAGTTTATCGCCTCCCACCCGGATATCTTTGGAGGCTCAAAAGTTGTGAAAGAGGGCGGTGGCGGCGTGCCTGTCGGCGGGCAGATCAGCGAGATCGTAAAGGGAAATGTCGTCCTGTGCGGCGACTCTGCAGGGCAAGTGATCCCGATCACGGGCGGGGGGATCAGGACCAGCATGGGGGCAGGCAGCATAGCTGGCGCTTGCATTGCCGAGGCCCTGGAATCTGGAGACTCTAGGGCGCTCACTAAATACCCCGCATCTTACGGCGAGTACTGGGGGGTTAGGATCGGCAGGAGCCTCAAGGTGCTGAGGGCTCTTGAGGAACTCGGCGATGACGACCTGAACCTACTCGGATCGATGATGAGCGGCGACGACATTGTCGACTTGGCGAACGGCCTCAACGTCAAGAGGGTTGTTGCCAAGTTCTCGAGGCACCCAATCCTAGCGATGAAGATCGCCTCAAAGATACTCTAAACGTTTTTTTCTGTTAAACGCTTTTTATATGCATATGGGAATAGAAAGTCTAATTAATGGTTTGTAAGAATGATTATGGTGAAGGAATGCGGTCATGCGAAACGAGCGCCTGATTTACCCCGCCGCCGTATCTGCAGCCTTCGCACTTTTGGCTGCTTGGCTTTCGATCTTCCCGGTGGAGCCTCAAATAAGTTACGGCAAAATCCTCTCAGCGGGCCTTGTGCTTGCGGTTCTGCTGCTGGGCAGCTTGCTGTTGCGAAATGCTAGCGCCTACGTGAAGCTCGGGTGGGTATCTCTCGTTTTGGGGTTCGTTGTCGATCTGCTTGGCGCATTCGTGGCGGAGCCCGAGCCCCTGAGCGCTTTCGCGAGTAGCCTGCTCAAGGCATGCGGCTTTGCCCTGGTGCTCTATGGATTGATGGAGGTGCGCAAGAAAATGGGCGAGGGAGCATCATCGGAAAAGCGACTGGAGCCGCTAAGATTGAAATCCGAAGACGATCAACTTGGAGGCGCTTCCGGTGACGACCTGTCAGATCTCGACGCCAGGCGTCTGGCTACAATTGGTCAGGTCGCATCGATGGTCTGCCACGACCTCAGGAACCCGCTCCAGGCAATTGTTTATTCGGTCTACAACACCGAGGAGGAGATCAAGGATCTGCCTGAGGACTCGAAAAAATTGCTGGAGGAGCGCGGCTTCATTGCCTTCCTTGAAAATCTTAAGAAACAGGTCAGCTACATGAACAAGATGGTAACTGAACTCCAAGATTATGCCAGGTCGAAAAAGCCAGAGCTATATGCAATAGACTTGCACGGGCTCGTCGAGGAGACTCTGAAATCGTTAATTAAGCCAGAGAATGTTGCCGTGGTCGTCAAGCCTGACCCTTCCTTGGGCATTGTGAGGGGAGACCCACAGCTCATCAGGAGGGTGTTCACAAACCTCATAAACAACGCCTTCCATGCCATGCCCAAGGGCGGCTCCCTCGAGATCTCGATAAGCAAGGAAGGGGGATGCGCAAAGGTAACCTTCGTTGACACCGGGGTAGGAATATCCCCTGAAAACCTCAAAAAACTCTTCAACCCGTTCTTCACAACAAAGGCAAAGGGCATGGGCCTGGGCTTGGCAATATGCAAGAAGATTATAGACGCACACCACGGCTCTATAGAGGTGGAGAGCGAGCTCGGCAAAGGTACACGATTCACCATCAGGCTGCCGATAAGATAGCCTGGTCCATCCAAAAGGTTCGATGCAACGCTTATTAGCCGATCACGCAAATAGTATCTTTGCTGCATTCTAGGGTGCCCTCATGAGCGCACTGAACGAGATGATCACGCGAGGGAGGATCCACTTGGAGCTCGGCAAGAATGAGGACGCTATAGTCTATTTTGATCTTGCCCTGGAGTTGGATCCTGAGAACGCAATAGCTTGGGGGGGCAAGGGGATTGCCTTCGTCAACCTAGGCATGTATGACGAGGCGCTCGAGTGCTTCGACAAGGCGATCTCTTATGATGCTGAACTCGCCTTCGCCTGGGAGGGGAAGGGGATCGCGCTCATGAGGAAAGGGCGGGTCGAGGAGTCTATACCGTTCTTCGACATGGCGCTGAAGATAGAGCCAAGGTTCGCTAGGGCTGCACAGAATATGGCGCTCGCGCTTGAGAAATTGGGCAGAAAGGATGAGAGCGAGAAGTACCGTTCGCTTGCCGAATCCCTCAGGTACAGCGGGGGTTAGGCGGTCACTCGCCCAATACTTGGACTACTATCCTCCTTCCGGATCGTGGGCCGTCGAGCTCGAGGAAGAATATGCTCTGCCATGTTCCCAGGGTCAGCCTGCCGCCAATCACAGGTACAGTCACGGACGGGCCGAGATAGGTCCCTGCCAAGTGAGCGTCCGCATTGTCGTCTATCCTGTTGTGGGCCCATGCTACGCCCTCCGGAAAGTCCTCGGCCGTCTTCCTGAGAATGTCTGACTTGAGCCCTTCCTCATCCTCGTTGACTAATATTGCGCTAGTGGAATGGGTAGTGAAGACCACACAAAGTCCTGCGGTGACCCCGCTCTCGGTCACCGCGCTCTGGACGAGCCTGGTGATGTTGATCACTTCCCTCCTACTGCCGGTGTTGAGGACAAGGTGCTTTGCGAACGTCTTCAGTTTTGACACCAGCAATAACTATGCTGAGGCAGCGTAAAAAGTTAAGGCTGCCCCTTCATAGCTCGAGGATCTTGCGCAGATCAGAAATGGTCTTGGCAAGGTCTTCAACAGCCGCTGAGATGAGCGCTTCGCCTTTCTCCTTGGTCGCCTTCTTGGCATCTCCGGTGAGGGCTATCTCGTAAAGCCTCTCGTCTATCTTCTTCGAGTACACTTTAATCTCAGGGTACTTGACCTCGTGCCTGCCTGCAAGGTAAATATTGACCTTGCCCTCTGCCACTGCAAGCATCGCGCTCGTCTCGTCCTCGCCAGCATGACCAGGGGAAGAGAAGAGGTCTTTTTTCCCGGTCCCGAGATCTTTCCACCAATCGATCACCGTTACAGAAAGCCCGGTCCTGCTGGTTGCCTGCCTTGCTGCCATCTGTATCGGAGTCGTGTTTCCCCCATGGCCGTTCAGGACAATGACAAGCCTAATCCCGTTTCTCCATGCCTCCTCGAGGATGCATTCGATGTACTTGAAGAGGACCTCAGAGTCGATGTCAAAGGTACCGGGGAAGCCGCGCATCGCATGGCAGGATCCGTAATATATTGTCGGAAGCACCACCGCACCAGCCATACCAGCAGCCCTTTGCGCAATGTGCTCAGGGAGTTCGCTGTCGGTTCCCAGGGGGAGGTGGTCACCGTGCCTCTCTATGCTTCCGACAGGCAGTATCGCGACAGATTTGTCCGCTTTCTCAAAGTCAAACCCATTCATATCCTTAAGGATCATCTCTGGACACCATCTGCAATAGCTCTGCAGGCGTGCATATAAAAAAGGCACTGGAATTCAAATTCTGCCACGCAAGGTAATATATCGGTCGATGCTGGTTATAGATTGAGGGCTGCATATGGTAAGGATCGGCATCATAGGTAAGACCAATGCCGGAAAGACAACGCTTTTCAACGCAATAACGATGATGAACGCAGAGGTGTCCAACTACCCTTTCACAACCAAGGATCCGAATGTTGGCATTGGCTATGTCAAGACCGCCTGCATGTGCAAGGAGCTCGGGGTGAAGGACAACCCGCAGAACTCTGTCTGCATGGACGGCTGGCGTTTTGTGCCGGTGGAGGTGGTGGATCTCCCTGGGCTCATCAAGGGGGCATCCGAAGGGCTCGGGCTCGGCACCCGTTTCCTGTCGGTAGCGGCCCAGGCCGACGTGCTTCTCCATGTGGTTGACGCCTCAGGGAGCATAAATGCGAAGGGGGAGATATGCGAGCCGGGGATGGGATCTCCCTTGGCTGACTATTACGACATCGAGGAGGAGCTAATAAAGTGGTACACAAAGAACCTCCTGGAGAACGCCGAAAAGGTGAGGAGGGCGCTCCAGAACAAGGCGGTCACGCTATCCTCGGCGCTTTTCGACATCCTCTCCGGGATAAAGGTAACCTTCCCGCAGATCAAGGAGGCCCTCTCAAAGACCAAGCTTGAAGGGGTGCCTTTTGAGGACTGGGAAGAGGAGGAGTTCAGGGAATTCGCGACCGAGATAAGGTATCTCTCTAAGCCGACGCTAATAGTCGCCAACAAGATGGACAGGCCTGTGGCAGAGAAGAACCTGAACGGTCTCATCGAGACCTTTGGTAGGAGCTTTGTGATCCCTGTTTCTGCAGAGGTCGAGCTCCTCCTTAGGCGAGCAGAGAAGGCGGGGGCAATATCATACACCCCGGGGGACGAGAAGTTCGTCGTCAAGGATGCCAGCAAGCTCACCCCAAGACAGAAGTGGGCGCTGGAGTACACGCAGTCAAGGGTCTTTGACAAATGGCTGCGGACCGGGGTCGACCTTGCCATCACGACGGCGGTGCTCAAGCTCCTCAAGATCAACGTCATCTACCCAGTTGAGGACGCGGGGAAGTATTCTGACAAGAAGGGGAACGTCCTCCCTGACGCCTACTTGATGCCACAGGGGTCCACGCCAAAGGATCTTGCAAGGCAGATCCACTCCGACCTCTATGAGAACTTCCTGTATGCAATCGACTCTGTGAGCGGGATAAGGCTTCCGAACGATTACGAGCTGCGCGACCGTGACGTCATCACAATAGTCACATCAAGGAAGAGGAAGGCCTGAATACCAATTTTTATTAGCCTTGCAGCCTTATTTTCATAAGGGACAGCTTATGGAATACGAGATAAGATACAAACCTTCCTATGCAATGGCCGTCCTGAAGCTGAAGGATGGCGAGTCTGTAGTCGGGGAGTCGGGCGCAATGACTTACATGACCCCAAACATCGAGGCCCGCACGCGTGCACGGTCAGGGGTCCTTGGATCGCTGGGCCTCAAGTTGCTCGGGGGTCAATCCTTCTGGGTGACAGACTACTCTGCAAAGGGGGGCGCAGGCGAGGTCGCCTTCGTTTCAGCCCCGCTGGGGGACATTGAGCACCTGGCGCTCGATGGGAAGAATGGGTGGATCATACGCAAGGAGTCCTATGTTGCATCATCTCCTACAGTAGACTTGGACATCAAATGGGAGGGGTTCTCGAGGGGGCTATTTGGCCAAGGGCTTTTCATGATAAAAACCTCAGGCACCGGTGATCTATTCATCAACACATTCGGCGCTATCGACAGGCATAAGTTGGGGCCGGGCGAGCAGCTGATAGTGGACAACTTCCACCTGGTGGCATTCAACAACACGTGCACATACAGGGTCGAGCGCTTCGGAGGCTTAAAGGAGACGCTGCTCAGCGGCGAAGGCCTGGTGACCCGTATAACTGGGCCTGGGGAAATCCTCCTGCAGACAAAGAACCCGAGAGAATTCGCCGACTGGATATGGACCCTGATTGAGCCTCGCGTCCAGTCCAGAGCAAGATGAGGGTGCCTTTCTTGGAAGGGACGATCTCATCCTCCCAAATTTTTTCTGGCAGGACAATAAGCGTCCAGGTCGACGAGGTCCATTTGCCCAGCGGAAGGCTCGTCCGGAGGGAGACGGTGATCCACCCTGGCGCCGTCGCCGTCGTGGCCTTGGAAGGGGGCGAGATCCTCCTTGAGAGGCAGTATCGGCACACCGCGAAGAGAGTGATCTGGGAGATCCCGGCTGGCACAATCGAAAAGGGCGAGGCGCCAGAGGACTGCGCCAGGCGGGAGCTAGCCGAGGAGACAGGGTATTTAGCTGAAAAGATGGAGCATGTTTTCAGCTTCTATGCTGCGCCTGGGTACAGCACAGAGGTCATACACCTCTTCTTGGCCCAGGGCCTCCATAGATCCACTAAGAGGCTCGATGACGACGAGGAGATCGACTCGACATTTGTCCCTCTGCCAAAGGCTGTCGAGATGGTCAGGGATAACGAGATAGAGGACGCGAAGACTGCAATAGGGATCCTCTTCACGGACAGGTTTCTGGGAGAGCAAAGGGGTGGATAGATTGGGAGAAGACAGCGTGCATGTCTCCCGGCTCAGGAAAAGCAGGGGTCAGGGGTTCGAGCGAGAGCTCGTGAAGAGGTACCGTGAGGCTGGGTGGTGGTCATACAGGACTGGGGGTAACAGCGCATACCTCCCGGACGTCATGGCCACGAACGACAGCACCGGGGAGCTCGACGTGGTTGAGGCAAAAGCCGGGGCGAAGGATCACCTATATGTCGAGTGGGACCAGATCGAAAGGGACATCTTCCTCATCAACGGTTTCAAGCTCTACCCAAAGAGGAGGATAGTGCTTGCATTCAAATTCCTTTCTAAGAAGCGGAAGGGGGAGGGATACCTCAGGAGGGAGTTAAGGGAGTTCTACAAGGTCGTCCCTGAGGAGATGTGGGGCTCCCTTAGGGGGCAGACGGTATGCTGCCACTATGAGAGGGGGAACGACCTGCCCGACTACCTGCCGCCATTCAAGGTCAAGGGGCGGAAGTGAATGGGAAATTGGAGGTGCCCATGAAGGAGTTGCTGAGATATGGGACAAATTACGGGATCCGCCTCCATCCTGATCCTTTAGCATCCAGGTACCGCCGGAGAAAGCTTTGATGTCGAAGCTTGCTTAAAAGTGCGCGATTCCATCGCCGACGAAATAAAAAGCTTATTTCTGACCCGCTACAATTATCTCGGAGGGTATGCGAGATGGCCTCTGACTCTGACGACGAGATCGAGAACATAAAAAAGCGGAAGCTCCTTGAGATGGAGCGCAGGCTTGCAGCAATGAAAAGGACACAGGCCGATGCGCCCAAGAAGGTGGAAGAGGATCCGCTCACGATCGTAAAGAAGCACCTGGTAGGGAGGGGGCCAGAGGTCTTGGA
Source organism: Methanosuratincolales archaeon (assembly GCA_937930465.1). Taxonomy (GTDB): domain Archaea; phylum Thermoproteota; class Methanomethylicia; order Methanomethylicales; family Methanomethylicaceae; genus Methanosuratincola. The sequence goes on from CALGKV010000085.1 coordinate 13,038, forward strand.
AGCAGCATTCTCGCAGTATCCCCAGGCAACGATGGAGGTCGTCAAATACATTGCTAACCTTTACAGGACAGGGAAGCTCAGCGAGGACATCCCCGGGGAGGATCTCTACGAGCTCTTCTGCAACTTGGGCATTCCTGTGAGGCTCGAGACCTCAATAACATACATAAAGGACGGGAAACGCGTCCCGCTCAGCCAGAGGTTCAAAGCCGGGGAGGATTGACCGTCCGAATAAAAAATAAAATAAACAAAATTCTATTTGAGCCCCTCGAGGACAAGCTGTGAGAGCGTTTTAATCTGCGGATAGCCTGCTTCCTTGGGCAGGCCGCCCATGTGGTACATGCAGAATGCGCAACCAACTCCGACTTCTGTGCCCTTCTGCTTCGCTTCGGACATCAGCATCTCAGCAAGCTTGTTTGCTATATCAGGATAAAGCGGTTTCACGCCTGCTGGCGCCCCGCAGCACAAAGCATCTTTGCCGCTTTCATTGTATTCCACCAGATCGCCAACCTTGCGCAAAACCTCCCTTGGTGGCTGGATCGTGCCGGTTCTCCTTACCAATGGGCATGGATCTTTGTAGATTATCCTCTTGCCCTGAACGCGGATGGGTTTGATCCTCCCTTTCCCAATAAGCTGATCAAGCAGCTCCGAGATGTGCACGACTTCGTACTCCGGCTTCCTGAACAGCGTGGGGTACACGTTCTTGAAGACGTCGTAGCATGAGGGGCACTCGGTGACGACGGTCTTTGCGCCGGTGGACTCGAAGAGCAATGTGTTCTTCTCAGCCAGCTTTTTGGCCTCCTCTAGCATCCCGGTATCGATGAGGAAGAGCCCGCAGCACCATTCCTTTTCCCCGAGCGTTGTGAAATCCAATCCAGACTTGATCAGGACCTCCATAGTCGCCTTTGCGGTCTCGGGAAGCCTTATCCCTGACCAGCAACCCGGGACATAGAGGTATTTTGCCTTTTCCGGGGGCTTGAAACCTTCAGGCAGGCATGCGGTGCGCTTCTCCGGCGGTGCCGCCATTGGGGACCCCAGTTTTATTATGGCCTCTGCTATCGTCTTGTACTTCTCGGGCACAATGTCCCTCTTCCGCAGCTCTCCCCTCGCAGCCTGGACCACTACCGAGATCGGTATGTCCATGGGGCAAGAGCTATGGCAGCCATCGCACCTCGTGCACAGGTACAGGGTCTTCAGATCGTCCTCATTCAGCTCTTTTCCTTCGAAGATAGAGATTGCCGCTTCCACCTTGGCCATTGCCCCGTACTTCGGGTTGTTTGTCGCCTTGAAGAAGGGGCACACCTCTACACATGCGCCACAAAGGGTGCACGTCGAAGCAATTTCCGCAACATTCCCCATCATTCCATACACCTATGATCAATCCCTCCACCCCTGCTCTTATCCTTTGGCTGGAGGGGTCTGATTACGTCGGGCATGCGTGAAATATATATATTTGACTGCGATATAATTGTCTGCTTTTTTGGGGGGTACTCGTTGCGATCTGAAGGATCCGGAGGCAATGTGGCGGCAGAGGGCATCGCTAAAGAAGAGAAGTCGGCTCCCTCAAACGGAGGCGAGGTCAAGGATCTTGAGCGGCTTCAGGAAGAGATATGCAAGTACAAGGAGAAGCTGGAGGAACTCCAGCGGGAGCTGAACGAATCAGAAAACAGGCTGAGGTACATGCAGGCTGACTGCGAGAACATCAGGAAGCGTTCGGAGAGGCAGATGGAGGAAGCAACTTCTTCTGCTGACAAGGACAACGTAGAGCGTTAAACCAGTTTTGCAGAGTAGAAGTGAGATTTCAAGAGA